>CASEPS010000024.1 GCA_949289855.1 uncultured Erysipelotrichaceae bacterium | reverse complement strand
ATTAGCAGTATTCTGCCCATGTGACCAGTATGAGACAAAGGCGGTTATCGACTATGTCGCAGAATATGATGGACCATGTTATGTAAGACTTGGCAGATCCAAGGTAGAAGACTTCTATACACCATATACGAAGTTTGATGTCACAAAGGTAAATACCCTGAGACAGGGCAAACAGAAGATTGCGGTATTTGCGACAGGTCTTATGGTACAGAGTTCCATGGCAGCCGCAAAGATTCTGGAAAAAGAAGGTATCGACCTGACCGTGGTGGATGTATGTGCAATCCAGCCATGTGATATGACAGGTATTACCCAGATTCTTTCGGAAAACGAAACAATCTTTACGGTAGAAGAACACAGCACAACCGGTGGTCTTGGTTCCATGATTGCTGAGATTGCCTCTGAAGCATGTCCTCGTTTTGTACACCGCATTGGTATGTTTGGGTACGCAGAAAGTGCAAGTGCAGAAACACTGTTGCATGAATACCAGCTGGATGGTGAAGGTGTAGCAGCGCAGATCAGAGGATATCTTTCAAAGTAAGAAAAGAGACAGGGGTAAAAAACTCCTGTTTTTTTAGTACCATCACCATGGAAGCATCCTAAGCTACTTCTTATCCTTCTTTAGCTCACGAACTATCATGTACAACATGATCATGGCAAGGATCATGTTCACGTCGATATTCATAACAAAAGGGGTAATGGTGCATCAGGAGAATATTATTTATGTTAAATGCCTCCGCATGCAATATAGCATGAACCAGATAAACATTTTCAGAGTGCAATGTTTTTGGCGAAAGCTATTCACTATCGAGATATACAATTCTCATATCCGGTTCATTAAAAAAGCAACAGATGAATTGGTTGTGCTGATCATGTTGCGGGTGTTTCATTTGTTGGCGTAATATGTGCTGAACAACATTCTTCAGGTGAAGAAAAAAATAGCAGGCTATCATATTGACATTCAATTGAATTGTGTGAAAATAGAATCGGATAGCCCGCAGTGCGTGTATCTGTCGGGATTGATAGAACGAATAAAATGAACAGGAGGACGGAATGGGAATTCCGTTCCTTGTTGTTTTTTTGGGCATACATGCACTGTGCAATCATTGAAAGAGAGGAGTGGATTTATGATTGGTACTCTTATGAAAAGCATCCGTGAGTATAAGATGAAGACCATTCTGACCCCGATCTATGTGGCTGGTGAAGTGATATGTGAAGCGGTTATTCCGTTCCTTATTGCTAACCTTGTCAATGAGATTTCGGCTGGTTGTGAAATTGGTACGATTCTTGACTACGCATGGAAACTTGTGGCAATTGCCATGATTTCTCTTCTGTTTGGCTGGCTTGCAGGTAAGAGCTGTGCAACAGCTTCCTGTGGTTTTGCCAGGAACCTGAGACATGACATTTTCTACAAAATCCAGGATTTCTCATTCCAGAACATCGATAAGTTCTCGAATGCTTCTCTGGTCACACGACTCACAACGGATATTATGAACGTACAGATGGCATTTATGATGATCATCCGTACAGCAGTCCGTGCGCCGATGAACCTTGTGTTCTCATTTGTTATGGCATACATCATGGGTGGCAAGGTCGCCATCATCTTCCTGTATGTCATACCATTCCTTGCCATTGGTTTGTTTGTGGTAGCGAAGATTACCATGCCTTTGTTCAAGGAAGGTTTCCCGAAGTACGATTTGCTGAATGAATCTGTTGAAGAAAATGTCAATGGTATTCGTGTCGTCAAATCCTATGTGCGTGAAGACTATGAAGAACAGAAGTTCGACAAGGCATCTGGAGAAATTAAGAAGCTCTTTACAAAGGCAGAAAGAATTCTTGCTTTGAATAACCCACTGATGCAGATGTCGATGTATATCGTCATGATCTTCGTTCTCTGGGTTGGCTCAAGAACCATCATCGTTTCTGGTGGTGTTGATCTCGATGTCGGTCAGTTCTCTACACTTCTGACATATTCCTTCCAGATTCTTTCTTCCCTCATGATGCTTTCCATGATCTTTGTCATGATCACATTCTCTGTGGAAAGTGCAGAGAGAATTACGGAAGTGCTGCAGGAAAAGAGCACGATTACTTCTCCGGTAAACGCAATTACAGAAGTCAAAGATGGTTCGATTGATTTTGACCATGTCGCCTTCAAGTATAACCGCATGGCGGACAGACATGTACTCGATCACATTGACCTGCATATCAAATCTGGTGAAACCATCGGTATCATCGGTGGTACAGGTTCTTCCAAGTCTTCCCTCGTACAGCTGATTCCACGTCTGTATGATGTAACAGAAGGAACAGTCCGTGTTGGCAAGGAAGATGTCAAGAACTATGACCTTAAGGTGTTGCGTGATTCGGTAGCTATGGTGTTGCAGAAGAATGTATTGTTCTCTGGTACAATTGCGGAAAACCTCAGATGGGGTAACAAGGACGCAACGGATGAAGAACTCCGTGAGGCATGTCATATGGCATGTGCCGATGAGTTTATTGAACTGATGCCGGACAAATATGACACTTTCATTGAACAGGGTGGTACAAACGTTTCTGGTGGTCAGAAACAGAGACTCTGTATTGCAAGAGCGCTTCTCAAGAAACCGAAGATTCTCATCATGGATGACTCGACTTCTGCGGTTGATACAAAGACAGATGCACTCATCCGTAAGGCAATGAAGGAATATATTCCTGAGACAACAAAGATCATCATTGCCCAGCGTACTTCTTCCGTGGAAGATGCGGACCGTATTATTGTCCTGGATGATGGAAAGATAAATGCGATCGGTACTTCGGAAGAACTGTTGAGAACGAATAAGATTTACCGTGAAGTGTATACTTCACAGAATAAGGCTGGAACAGAGGATGTTCCACCACATGAGGAGGTGACAGCGAATGCGTAAAGACCGTAGACATAGCATGTTTCAGGTTGTCAGACGCCTGTTGAAGATGTTGTTTTCCTTCTATCCGGTATTGTTGCCAGTAATCGTTGTGCTGATTATTGCCAATGCGGTGATTTCTTCTATTCCAAGTATTTTCCAGCAGAACATTATTGCCATTATTGAGGAAGCCAGTGTCAATGGCCTTGCCTGGGAAGATGTTTCCGGCAGGATATTGAGCCTTGTCTTCACTCTGGTTGCTTTGTATGTGGCTTCACTTGTTGCGGGTTTCCTGTTCAACCAGCTGATTGCTGTTGTTACACAGGGGTCTTTGCACAAGCTGCGTGAAAAGATGTTTGCCCATATGGAATCTCTGCCAATCCGTTATTTTGATACCCATAAACATGGTGACATCATGTCCCATTACACAAATGATACGGATTCTTTGCGACAGATGATTTCCCAGTGCTTCCCACAGCTCATGGTTTCCTTTGTGGTCATCACAACGGTATTATGCATCATGATGTACTACAGTATTCCGATGACACTGGTTGTTGTGGGTGGTTCTATTATTTCCATCGTCATTACCAAGGTTATCGGCGGCAAGAGTGCGAAGTACTTCATGGAACAGCAGAAGGCAGTTGGACGCACAGAAGGTTTCATTGAAGAAATGATCAATGGTCAGAAGGTCATCAAGGTCTTCAACCATGAAGAAGAATCCCAGAAAGACTTTGATAAGGTCAATGATGAACTGTTCAGGGCGTCAGAACTTGCGAATATGTATTCCAATACACTGATGCCTATCCTCAACAATGTTGGTTACATCATCTATGTGTTTGTCGCTGTAGCTGGTGGTATCTTCATTGAAACACAGATTCCGAACTTCTCTTTCTCTGGTCTTCCATTCTCCATTTCGGTTGTTGTGCCATTCCTTGGCATGTCCCGTCAGTTTGCTGGTAACATCCAGCAGATTTCCCCACAGATCAATGCCATGGTCATGGGTATTGCTGGTGCGGAGAGAATCTTCGAAATGCTCGATGAACAGCCGGAACAGGATAATGGTTATGTTACCCTTGTCAATGCGACAGAAAAGAATGGTGTATTGACAGAAAGTGACGAACCTACTGGCAAGTGGGCATGGAAACATCCACATCAGGCAGATGGAACAATCACTTATACACCACTGCTTGGTGATGTGCGGTTCTTTGATGTTGACTTTGGTTATACTCCAAAGAAGACGGTTCTTCACAATGTGACATTGTATGGCAAACCTGGCCAGAAGATTGCCTTTGTTGGTGCAACTGGTGCTGGTAAGACAACAATCACAAACCTCATCAACCGCTTCTATGACATTGCGGATGGTAAGATCCGTTATGATGGCATTAACATCAACAAGATCAAGAAGGCAGACCTGAGACGCTCCCTTGGTATCGTATTGCAGGATACGGTGCTCTTTACTGGAACGGTTATGGACAATATCCGTTATGGAAGACTGGATGCGACCGATGGTGAGTGTATTGCGGCTGCCAAGCTGGCTGGCGCAGATGGCTTTATCCGCCACCTTCCAGAAGGCTATAACACGATGCTTTCCGGCAATGGTACAAACCTTTCACAGGGTCAGTGCCAGCTGCTTGCGATTGCCCGTGCCGCTGTAGCAGACCCACCAGTTATGATTCTCGATGAAGCAACTTCTTCCATCGATACCCGTACAGAGCAGATTGTACAGGAAGGTATGGACAGACTGATGCAGGGCAGAACCGTATTTGTCATTGCCCATCGTCTTTCTACTGTCAAGAATTCCAATGTCATCATCGTTCTCGATCATGGCCGTATCATTGAACGTGGTACACATGATGAACTCATTGCGGCAAAGGGTTCTTACTATCAGCTCTACACTGGTGCATTTGAGCTTGAATAAGCGTCATAACCAGACATAAAACGTGTTCGCTTATGGGTGTTACCTCCTCAATCAGGGGTGACACCTTTTTTGCACTGTAGTGTAAGCAAAGGAGTTCTGGAATGAGGAAAAGAAAAAACCGGTTATGAAAATAATTGATTCACAACCAGTTTCAACCTCATATTTTTGATGAATTGCGAATATCCATAGCTTATTCAAGATTGGTATAGCCCATCAGGTATGCATCAATTTCCCGTGCGCATTCCCTGCCTTCTTCTATCGCCCATACAACTAGTGACTGACCACGTCTTGCATCACCTGCCACAAAGATCTTTTCCTCACTTGTTCTATGAGAATTTTCCTTGGTTTCAAAGGTGTTACGTTTTGTCATCGGAAGGCCAAAGGCATCTTTGATATAACTTTCAACGCCTGTAAATCCTGCAGCGATCAAAAGAAGCTCACAGGGAATTGTCTGTTCTGTACCTTCAACCATTTCCATCTTGCCTTGCGTAAATTGCACGGTAACAAAGGTTACTGCCTTAGTTTTTCCGTCTTCTGTTTCGATGGATTTGACTGTCTTTTCATAGATGCGTGGATCTTTGCCAAATACGGTAATTGCCTCCTGTTGGCCATAGTCTGTTTTGAGTACATTTGGCCATTCTGGCCATGGATTATCTGCCTGACGTTCTCTGGGTGGTTCAGGCATCATTTCAACCTGGGTGAGTGATGCACATCCCTGTCTGATGGCGGTGCCGGCACAATCGTTACCGGTATCGCCTCCACCGACGATGACTACATGTTTTCCCTTTGCGGATAAGCATGGCTGATGGGTTAAGATGTGTTTTGTGACACCGGTGAGAAAGTCTGTAGCAAAATAGATGCCTTCTGCTTCACGATTGTTGATGGTAAGGTCTCTTGCCTGCTTGGAGCCAGTGCAAAGGACAATGGCATCGTATTTTTCTAACAATTCTTCTTTTGTGATGTCCCTGCCAACATCTGTATTGCATACAAATGTAATGCCTTCTTCTTTGAGAAGTTCTGTGCGGCGGAAGATGATGGCTTTTTCAAGTTTCATATTAGGAATGCCATACATTAGCAGGCCACCTGGTTCATCTTCTCTTTCATAGACCGTCACGTTGTGACCACGCTGATTGAGGGTTGTGGCTACGGTTAATCCCGCAGGGCCAGAACCGATGACTGCAACTTTTTTGTTTGTGCGTTCACGTGGAAAGTGGGGTACCATCTTTCCATTGCGCCAGGCGTTTTCAATGATGTAATGTTCGTTTTCCTTGATGGTTACAGGCTGTTGGTCATAGCCGTTGAGGCATGCCTTTTCGCAAAGTGCCGGGCATACCCTGCCGGTAAATTCCGGGAAGGGATTTGTTTTTAACAGCCTTGACAGTGCCTGCATATCATGCCCCTTATATACTTCATCGTTCCATTCCGGAATGAGATTATGTAAAGGACAGCCGGTCACCTTCCCCTTGAGGACGATGGCGGATTGGCAAAAAGGCACACTGCAGTTCATACAGCGGGCTGCCTGTCTCCTTCTTTCTTCCACATCGCATTCCGTATGGAATTCATGAAAGGTATGGATGCGTTCACTTGGCAAAATGATCGGATTGTCTTTTCTTTTATATTCCAAAAATCCTGTTGGTTTTCCCATGGCAATACACTCCTATCTTTGCGAAGCCATTTCGAATGCTTTCAGTTCGGCTTCGTCTTTGTGAAATCCCTTGTCCTGCAATGATTTGATGAGTTCGTGGATCATCTGGTAATCATAGGGGACAATCTTCTTGAAGTTTTTGAGGCTTTCCTCAAAATTGTCGAGGATATTCCTGGCTATGGTGGAATTGGTTGCCACATAGTGTTCCTCGAGAATTTCCTGTAGTTTTTCGATATCTGCTTTGCCAATCACTGGTTCTATAGACACCATCTCTTTATTGATGCGCAGATAGAGGTCATGATCAGTATCCAGTACATAGGCAATACCACCTGACATACCTGCCGCAAAGTTTTTGCCCGTTTTGCCAAGGATGACGGCATAGCCTCCTGTCATGTATTCAAGGCCATGGTCACCACATCCTTCTACGACTGCTGTAGCACCGGAGTTACGCACACAGAATCGCTCTCCTGCCTTGCCACGGATAAATGCCTTACCACCTGTTGCGCCATACAGAGCGACATTGCCGATGATGACATTGTCCTCTGGTATGAATGTGGATTTTGGATCCGGTTTGATGATGAGCTTTCCACCCGACAACCCCTTGCCAAAGTAGTCGTTGGCATCACCTGTCACATCGAGTGTTAATCCCTTTGGAATAAAGGCACCAAAGGATTGTCCTGCTCCACCGATACAATGAATTTTGTATGTATCTTCCGGCAAACTGTTTTTGAATGTGGTTGTCAGAAGGTGGCCAAACAGCGTGCCGGTTGTGCGGTTGATACAGGATATGTGGAAGGTCTCTTCATGCAGTTTTTTCTTTTTGAGATATGGGGTGAAGCGCGGAATGATCTCTTTGTAGTCAAGAGTTTCTTCAAGTTTGAAGTCAAAAGCATTATCTGGGTTGTAGTGGGCGTGGTGTGCCTTGGAGAGGATGTCAGAAAGATCCAACATTTTCTGTCTGTCCCTGAGTGTTTCACGCACCTTGAGACAGTCTGTATGACCGACCATTTCATCCACTGTCCTAAAGCCAAGCTGTGCCATGATTTCACGTAGTTCTTCAGCGATGAACAACATGAAATGCATTACATATTCAGGCTTGCCTTTGAAGCGCTTACGCAGTTCTTTGTTCTGTGTCGCTACACCAAATGGACATGTATCAAGGTTACATACACGCATCATGCGGCAACCCATGGTGATCAGTGGTGCAGTTGCAAAGCCGAACTCCTCTGCCCCTAACAGGCAGGCGATCGCAACATCCCTTCCGGTCATCAGTTTTCCATCGGTTTCAAGGATCACGTGACTTCTGAGGCCATTTTCGATGAGTTCTTTATGAGTTTCTGCAAGTCCTAGTTCCCATGGCAGTCCTGCATGATGAATGGAGGATTGTGGGGCAGCCCCTGTACCGCCATCATAACCGGAGATGAGAATGGTCGTGGCACCTGCTTTGGCAACACCACAGGCGATGGTGCCCACGCCGTTTTCGCTGACGAGTTTGACGCTGATGCGCGCATTGTGGTTGGCATTTTTCAAATCATAGATGAGCTGGGCAAGGTCTTCAATGGAATAGATGTCGTGATGAGGTGGCGGAGAGATGAGGGTAACACCAGGTGTGCTGTAGCGGGTTTTGGCAATCCATGGATAGACCTTCTTCCCAGGCAGATGACCGCCTTCACCAGGCTTTGCGCCTTGTGCCATCTTGATCTGAATTTCTTTGGCGCTGGCGAGGTATTCGCTGGTTACTCCAAAACGGCCGCTGGCGACCTGCTTGATAGCGGAGTTTTTCTCTGTGCCAAGTCTTTCTGGTGTTTCTCCTCCTTCACCAGAATTGGACTTGCCATGGAGTCTGTTCATGGCAATGGCCATGGTGGTGTGAGCTTCTTCTGAGATGGAGCCATAGGACATGGCGCCTGTCTTGAATCGCTTGACAATTTCATAAGCCGATTCTACTTCTTCCAGGGGAACGGGAGGATTGTTCGAAACAAATTCCAGGGATGCCCGCAATGTATGTGGACGTTGTTCATCGTTGACCATTGCGGAGTATTTCTTAAATAGCGCATAGTCATTATGCTTTGTAGCTTCCTGCAGGGTGATGATGGTCTTGGGGTCATAGAGGTGATCTTCCTTCTTTGCACCAGAGCGCAGCTTGTGGAAGCCATTGCTGTCCAGGGTTGTATCAGAACTCAGACCTAATGGATCAAAGCCATGGTCATGGTGATAGATCAGATCTTCTTCTATTTCCTTGAGGCCGATACCACCAACTCTTGAAATGGTGTTGGTGAAATAGCGGTCGATGACATCTTTGGAAATGCCGATGGCTTCAAAGATCTGTGCAGACTGGTAGGATTGCAGGGTGGAAATCCCCATCTTAGCGGCAATTTTGACAATACCGTGCAGGATTGCGCTGTCATAATCATGGATGGCAAGAGATGTTTCTTTATCCAATATGTTTTTCTCTACCATTTCCGCAATGCATTCATGGGCAAGGTAAGGGTAGATGGCTGTTGCTCCATAGCCAAGCAAACAGGCAAACTGGTGTACATCTCTTGGCTCGCCACTCTCCAGAATAATGGAAATCGCCGTGCGCTTTTTGGTTTCAATGAGATGGTGTTCCAGGGCAGATACAGCCAGAAGACTTGGAATAGCGACATGGCTTTCATCAACTCCTTTATCGCTCAGTATCAGGATGTTATATCCTTCTCTGTATGCTCTATCACATTCGATGAACATGTGATCGAGCGCTTCTTTGAGCGGAAGGCCACGGTAGAAGAGCAGGGATATTGTATGAACGCGAAAACCTGGTTTATTGAGGTGACGAATCTTTTCGATGTCGTGGCTGGTGAGAATTGGGTTATTGATTTCCAGTACCGTGCAATTTTTGCTTTCTTCTTGTAACAGATTTCCTTCACTGCCAATGTAAACCGTGGTATCGGTGATCACTTCTTCACGAAGGGAATCGATCGGCGGATTGGTAACCTGGGCGAAGAGCTGTTTGAAGTAATGGAAAAGAGATGGATGATTGTCACTAAGTACAGCGAGCGGAATGTCGGTACCCATGGAGGCGGTTGGTTCACTGCCATTTTCAGCCATCGGCAGGATTTCGTCCTGGATGTCTTCATATGTATAGCCAAATACTTTGTAGAGTCTGTTGCGTTCTTCCTGGGTGTGCATGTATGGCTTTCTGGCAGGTGCTTCGAGGTCATTCAGATGCAAAAGGTGTAAGCTCAGCCATTCCCCATAAGGGTTTTTGGAAACGTAGTAGTTCTTGATTTCTGCATCGCTTACAAGACGCTTTTTCTTTGTGTCCACCAACAGCATCTTGCCCGGCTCGATGCGACATTTTTTGACAATATCCTCCGGTTTGATGTCCAGGACACCGACTTCACTGGACAAGATGAGGGTGTTGTCCTTTGTGATGTAGTAGCGGCTTGGTCTTAGCCCATTTCGATCTAATACTGCCCCTACCTGTTCACCATCACAGAAAAGGATGGCGGCAGGTCCGTCCCACGGTTCCATCATCGTGGCATAGTAGTGGTAGAAGTCCTTCTTGTTTTTATCAAGTGGGACGTGTTTCCACGGTTCTGGAATGGTGATCATGATGGCCTTGGCGAGGTCCATGCCGTTCATCATGAGAAATTCAAGTGTATTGTCTAGCATTGCGCTGTCAGAGCCTGAGGTGCTCACCACTGGCAATATCTTTTTGAGGTTTTTATCAAGAAAAGCAGAATGCATACTTTCTTCTCTGGCAAGCATTCTGTCGATGTTTCCGCGGATGGTGTTGATTTCACCATTGTGGGCGATCAGGCGGTTTGGATGAGCGCGTTGCCATGATGGTGTGGTATTGGTTGAAAAACGGGAATGTACGATGGCAATAGCGCTTTTGTAGTCCGTGTCGAGCAGGTCTGGGTAGAATTGCCGTAGCTGATTGACAAGAAACATACCTTTGTACACAATTGTGCGGCTTGAACAGGAGGCAACATATGTTTCCGGACAGCTTTTTTCAAATTGCCTGCGGATGACGTAGAGCAGTCTGTCAAAGGGTAATCCCTTTTCTGTGCTGGATGGTCTTTGGATGAAGGCCTGTTCGATATATGGCATGCATTCACGGGCCGGTTTGCCAAGGATTTCTGGATTGCAGGGAACCTTTCTCCAGCCCAGGACTTGTGCTCCTTCATTTTTGACAATGGTTTCAAACAGGCGTTTGTGTTGGTTGCGCTTGAGATCTTCTTGCGGGAAGAAGAACATGGAGATGCCATAGTCTCTTTCTTCCTTCAGGTCTATGCCTTCTTTTTGCATGACCTTTTTGAAGAAGTTGTGTGATATTTGCATGAGTATGCCGACACCATCTCCCACTTCACCAGTCGCATCTTTCCCGGCGCGGTGTTCCAGCTTCTCCACAATGTGCAATGCTTTGTCTACGACAGAATAACTTTTTTTGCCATCAATCTGCACAACGGTGCCAATACCACAGGCATCGTGTTCATGGGGTGTATACATGTTATTTTCTCCTTAGTTTCCACTTTCTCCATAGTTGGAGAGTACACGGGCGCTCGGGTCCTGTACATTACAGCCTTCCCAGCTGCGGTTGGGCATCCAGAAATCGATGACCATACCGGATTGTCCCGGATAATATTTCTCAAAGATTCCGCGGTACATGAGACTTTCTTTGGTAAAAGGTGTCGCATGGTCGTACTGCTTTCTCTTTTCTTCAAATTCTTCATCGCTGTAGACAGTTTCAGCATATGCCGTTATCGTATCCCGCAAAGAATGACCTACCGCATCAGAGAAGGCGGCTTTTTCCCGCATCAGTATATCGTAGGGAAGATATGTATCGCCTTCAAAGGCATGACGAAGCAGGTATTTTCCTTTGTGATAGGTGTTGAGCTTCTTTGCTGGATCAATATGCATGCAGTAATCCACAAAGGCAAGATCTCCAAATGGGACACGGGCTTCCATGGAGTTAGATGAAATACATCTGTCTGCCCGCAACACGTCATACATGTGTAATTCGCGGATACGCTTTTCACTTTCTTCCTGGAAGGCTGTGGCATCCGGGGCAAAGTCAGTGTACTTGTAGCCAAAGATCTCATCTGAGATTTCCCCTGTCAGCAAGACTCTGACATCCGTTGTTTTATGGATTTCTTTGCAGAGAAGGTACATGCCGATAGATGCGCGTATGGTTGTGATGTCGTAGGTGGCAAGTATCTGAATCACCGGATCGATGGCATGCAAGACATCGTTTTCATTGATGATGACTTCGGTGTGGTCACTGTGGATGTAATCTGCCACTTCCCGGGCATATTTGAGGTCGATGGCATCACTTTTCATACCGATTGCAAAGGTGCGGATAGGCTTTTTGAGCATTTTTGCGCTTATCGCACAGACAAGTGAAGAGTCCAGGCCACCACTTAACAGAAAGCCGATTGGCGCATCCGCATCTAATCGCTTCTCTACTCCTTCGATGAGTAGTTTTTTGATGTTTGCGCATGTTTCTTCAAGTGGTTCTTTATGAAAAGATTCCACATCACTGAGGTTTCGGTAACAGGTGAAGGTACCATCTTTGTAGTAAAATCCAGGAGGGAAAGGATGGATCGTTTTGACGAGATGGATGAGATTTTTGGGTTCAGAGGCAAAGACGATAGAACCATGTTTGTCATAACCATAATACAGGGGACGGATGCCGATGGGGTCTCTTGCGGCGATGATACTGTGTGTTCTTGTATCGACCAGGATGCAGGCAAATTCGGCATCGAGTTCCTTGAACATAGCACACCCCATTTCTTCATATAGTGGTAACAGTATTTCGCAATCGCTTTCGCTTTTGAATTGTACGCCCTTTGCTTTCAGACGGTCTTTGATCTTACGAAAACCGTAGATTTCGCCATTGCATATGACCCATTTTCCATCATCATAAAATGGCTGCATGCCCCTTTCGTCCATACCCATGATGGAAAGGCGCTGAAAGCCGATGACCCCTTCATCGAGTTTGATGATGCGCATGTCGTCTGGACCGCGTGATGTGGTTGGGGCAAGTGCTTCTATTGCGATTGACGTTGTGGCAGCTTCGCTGAAGTAACCAAAGATTGTACACATAATATCCACCTCCTGATAAGTGAAGAAATCCGGCAGTAGGGTATACTGCCGGTATTTCTATGCCAAAATGAATGAAAGCTTGAAATCAGAGAATGCCAAACAGAAGCTTTCCGTAAGTTGGGAAAGGCCATACTTTGTCATCGACCATCGTTTCGAGCTTGTCGCATGGCGCACGCAATGCGTCCATTGCGGGAAGAACTTCATCTCGCACATAGCACGCGGCTTTCTCGAAGTCCTCAATGCTGTGCAATGTGTCTGTTTTCTCTTCAAGGACATGGCAGGCTGCTGTTGCGTCTTTTACCTTTTCAGAGATGACCTTGAGAGTTTCTGTTTCATATGTTGCATCAATGTCGTTAGCGACAGCCTTCTTGGCAAGGATTCCGTCTGTCAGTGTCTTTGCATATTCTGCACAAGCTGGCAGGATTTCCTTCTTTGCCATATCGATCATGGTCAATGCCTCGATATTGATGATCTTTGTGTATTCTTCCATCATAATCTCATAGCGGGATTCCATTTCTTCTTTGTCAAGAACGTGCATTCTTTCAAAGAGTTCGATGTTTTCTTTATGGATGAAATAAGGCAGAGCATCTGGGGTGGCGCGCAGGTTGAGAAGACCGCGCTTTTCTGCTTCTGAGATCCATGCGTCATCATAGCCATTGCCATTGAAGATGATGTGCTTATGTTCTTTGATGGTAGTCTTGATAAGGTTGTGCAGATCAGTTTCAAAATCTGAAGAACCTTCGAGCGCATCCGCAAACTGGCGGAGTTCATCCGCAACAATGGTGTTGATCACAAAGTTACAGCCGGCGATGGAGGAACTTGAGCCAGGCATTCTAAACTCGAATTTGTTGCCGGTGAAGGCAAATGGAGAGGTGCGGTTGCGGTCTGTTGTGTCTTTTGGCAGCTTTGGCAAAACGGAAGCACCGATCTTCATGAGTTTGTGCTCTACGCCGTCATATGTGGTATCGTTAACGATTGCTTCAAGAATTGCTTCAAGCTCGTCACCAAGGAAAATGGAGATAATGGCAGGTGGTGCTTCGTTGGCACCAAGCCTGTGATCATTCCCGGCGCTTGCTACACTGAGACGCAGAAGATCCTGGTGTTCATCAACCGACTTGATGATAGCAGCAAGGAATAATAGGAACTGCGCATTTTCATATGGCGTATCACCAGGTTCCAAAAGGTTTTTGCCAGTGTTGGTGGAAATAGACCAGTTGTTGTGCTTGCCAGAACCGTTGATGCCTTCAAATGGCTTTTCATGTAATAATGCGACAAGGCCGTGTTTTTTGGCTGTGCGCTGGATGAGTTCCATTGTCAGCTGGTTGTGGTCAGAGGCGATGTTTGTTGTGGAGAAGACCGGTGCGAGCTCATGCTGGGCAGGAGCAACTTCGTTGTGTTCGGTTTTTGCGGCAACGCCTAGTTCCCAGAGCTGTTCATTGAGGTCCTTCATAAATGCCTGTACGCGGGTCTTGATGGTGCCGAAGTAATGGTCTTCGAGCTCTTGTCCTTTGGGACATGGCGCCCCAAACAGTGTTCGACCGGTGTAGATGAGATCTTTGCGCTTTGCATAGTATTCTTTATCGACAAGGAAGTATTCCTGTTCTGGACCTACAGTTGTTTTAACAGCGGTGACACCATCGTTTCCAAACAGCTTCAGAATGCGGAGTGCCTGAGTGTTGATGGCTTCCATGCTGCGCAACAGCGGTGTCTTTTTGTCCAGCGCATGACCAGTGTAGGAACAAAATGCGGTAGGAATGCATAATACATCATTTTTGATAAAGGCATAAGAAGTTGGATCCCATGCAGTGTAACCACGAGCTTCAAATGTTGCGCGCAGTCCGCCATTTGGGAAACTGGAGGCATCTGGCTCGCCTTTGATCAGCTCTTTGCCAGAGAATGTGAGACGGATTTTGCCGCCATCAATCGGATTGATGAACGCGTCGTGCTTTTCAGCTGTAACCCCAGTCATCGGCTGGAACCAGTGTGTATAGTGTGTGGCGCCATGTTGCAACGCCCATACCTTCATTGCATGTGCGACGGCATTAGCGATCTTTGGGTTCAGTGGTTTGCCTTCCTGAATCGTCTTCTGCAGTTCACGGTAGGTATCGGAAGCCAGTCCGTCCTGCATGCACTCTTCATTAAAAACTTTGGATCCGAAAATCTTTGTGATGTCTTTTGTCATGTCGGTGTTCTCCTTTAAAATAGAAAAAACGGCATGGCAGACAGAAAAATCATATCGATTTTCCTGTAACTGGCACCATTGCCGTTTTCTATGGCACTAATTTTAGAGGAATCATTTGGAATGTCAAGGAGAAAAATGATTGAAACAAGGCATCATTTGTTGTATATCCTAATGGAAAAGGAGGAGGCCAATGTATACAAAACAAGATATTCTCGACTATGTGGAAGAGCAGAATGTTAATTTCATCCGCCTTGCATTTTTCGATGTGTTTGGAAAACAGAAGAACGTTTCCATTCTGCCACAAATGCTGAAGCGGGCATTTGAGGAGGGCATCAGCTTTGATGCTAGTGCTATCGATGGTTTCCACCAGGATGTACGCAGCGATCTGTTTCTTATACCCTGTCCAAATACCATGTCCATCCTGCCGTGGCGTTCACTTGACGGTTCAGTTTTGCGCATGTATTGCGATATCCAGCATCCGAATGGATCACCCTTTCAGCTGGATGGCAGATATCTTTTGAAAAAGGAAATGGAAATGGTAAACGAAGAGGGGTATCAGTTAGAAATTGGATCGGAATTTGAGTTCTATCTTTTCCTTGCGGATGATAATGGGAAGAACAGCTATGTGCCGCTGGATGATGCTGGTTATATGGACATAGCTCCAGAAGATGGAGGAGAAGATGTCAGAAAGAATATATGCCTGACACTGGAAGAGATGGGAATACTCCCTGAGGCAAGTCACCATGAAGAGGGACCTGGACAAAATGAGATCGACTTTTTACATGCAAATCCCGTACAGTCAGCAGATGATGCTTCTACGTTTAAGTGGGTTGTCAAGACCGCCGCAAAGGCTAATGGTCTTGTGGCGGATTTTTCTCCAAAGCCATTGAAGGACAAGAGCGGAAATGGCATGCATATCAATATGTCCATCAAAAAGAAAGATGGTTCTGAAGATGTCACAATGCCGTTTATGGCAGGTATATTGAGAAGGCTGAAAGAAATTACGCTGTTTCTCAATCCCACTGCTGAAAGCTATGCAAGGCTTGGCTCTTTCAAAGCACCAGGATATGTCAGCTGGGCTTATGAAAACCGCTCACAGGCCATCCGCATTCCGGCAAGCCACAGTGAGGGCAGGCGCATTGAGCTTCGTTCTCCTGACTGCGGTGCCAACCCATATGTCGCCTATCTTCTTCTGATTGAGGCAGGCCTTGAAGGTGTGAGGGAAAACCTTGTGCCGCGTCCTGCAATGGATTGTAATCTTTTTGAGGCAGATGCAGAGATATTGCTACAGCTTGATCACCTGCCGCATGACATACAACAGGCACGTGATATGGCAAAGAAGAGTGCATTTGTCAAACGTGTTCTTCCTGCTGAAATCATACAGGCCTATATGGATAGACAAAAATGACGGGACTGAAAATACTGACGGTTTCCAAATCTTTAGCCCTTTCCAAACTCATCCATGATCTGATAGCAGGTGTACAGGTACTTTCCGCGTCAACCACCCAGGAAGCACAGAAGTATTTGCGCCAGCAGGTGTTTGACTTGTGCATCATTCAGCTTCCCCTCCCTGATGAATTTGGCATACGTCTGGCAAGGCAGTGTGCACTGCGCTATCCACTTGGGGTGCTATTGTTATGCAAGAAGGAAATTTATGATCAGACGGTGTATCAGGTGAAGGAGGATGGCATCTTTGTGATTGGTCTTCCCTGCAATAAGGAAATGATCTATCAGGCAGTACAGTGTCTGGAGGCAGGATGCCTGAAGATGAAAAAGGCTGAACAAGAAGTGCAGAAATTGAAAAAACGCCTGCAGGATGAAAGGATCATCTATCAGGCGAAGCTTATATTGATGGCAAAGAATCACTGGAGTGAGGAAACGGCACACCACTACATTGAACAGACCGCAATGCATGCAGGACTAAAGAAGGCAGTGGTCGCAAAGAAGATCGTGGATGAGGATGGTTCAGTAGAATAATTGTTTTCTTCTTTGTGCTTCTGCAGCCATGTCAAAGTTTTCAATGATGTTGCAGTCAAGACCTTCAATAACAGAGAGGGCCCTGTTGATGTATTCATCTGTTAAGAATAATTCCGGGTCATGGACATCGAGACCAATGACGATCCTGCAGTTTTTCTTTGCGAATTCTTCAAAGAAGATGCGTACAGGATAAGGATAGCGGATGGTGTCTTTGTACTGCTTTTTGCCAATGCGCACACCTGATCCACAATTGAGTTCCAGGGGCATGTCATATTTTATCGATATGTCCGCAATGCGGGCGGCGATGGTTCTTACTGCTTCATCACATACCGGGTAGGACCACATGCATACATCAGGATGAGCAATATAATCACATAGTGCATGTTCGCATGCATATTCGAGCTGGTCAACATATTTGTTGAGTTCAATAGATGTACAAAGGCTGTAAGAACTCAGCCCATTGAAGGTGATCTGGTGCTGACCAAGAATGCAATAGTCGAGTTCTTTTCTATATTGTGCAAGTGTTTCCCACTGGTCCTGGTAACATTCCACTTCCATGCCAAGAAGGATTGTGATGTCATCTTTGTATTTCTCTTTGAGGTGAAGAATGGATTTCTTATAGTCTTCTACCTGTTCGATGTTCATGCTCTCTTCCGGGAATGGTTCCTCATATGCTGCATGGTCTGAGAATCCAAGGACCTTTATGCCTGCTTTGATAGCAGTTTTGACATAGTCTTCATCGAGGCCGATCGCATGTCCGCATCGGCTTGTATGTGTATGAAAGTTCTGTTTTAACATAACGCTTCTCCCTATGTGAAAAAGCATAGGGCAAAGAGAGTTTTTATGCAATCCTTATTCATTTTTCTGGTATTGAATTTGAAATTGTGGTGCATTAATCATATGATATCCATGTGAGGAAAATTATGAATGAACAGTTGTTTAATGCAGGCAGACTTATGAAACAGATCAATGATCAGCTGGAAAAGAATGCGAATAACAATCTTCGGGAAATTGGGCTGACTGTATCGCAATTGAATGTGTTGCGGCATCTGAACCATGCGGAAGATGGAAGGCTCACGATGAAGGAAGTGGAAAAAAAGCTTCATGTGGCACAGTCTACGGCAACTGGTATTGCCATGCGACTTGAGCTTAAAGGCCTGATAACGGCTCGTGGGGATGAGAGTGACCATCGCATCAAGGTGATTGAGATTACAGAGGAAGGAAGAAGTGTCTGCCTGAAAGCAAAGTCATTCATAATTGAAACAGAGACCAGGCTCCTCAATGCTCTGGATGAAGAGGACAGAGCGCATTTTGTGGAAATGTTGAAGAAGGTCAGAGATGCTCTGGTAGAGAAATAATTGGCGTCATATAGCTGACGCTTCTTTTTATAAGGAGGGAAATATGCCATTTACGATTGTGAGAAATGATATTACACGCATGCATACCGATGTGATTGTTAATGCGGCAAATACGGAATTGCGGATGGGTGGAGGTGTCTGTGGAGCGATCTTTCGTGCGGCAGGAGAAAAAGAGCTTCAGGAGGCATGTGATAAGCTTTCTCCCATTCATACAGGAGAAGCAGTTATTACACCCGGGTTTAACCTTCCTGCAAAATATATCATTCATGCGGCCGGTCCTGTATATCATGCCTGGACAAAGGAAGAAAACAGGAAGCTTCTTTCTTCCACCTACTATAACAGCCTGTTGCTTGCGGAAGAATATGGTTGTACAAGCATTGCTTTTCCTTTGATTTCCAGTGGCATTTATGGCTATCCAAAAGATGAAGCGTTTCTTGTTGCAAAAGATGTAATAGAGACATTTCTCAATGAACATGAAATGGATATTTATCTTGTCCTTTTTGACAGGCTTTCCTTCCTTGTCAGTAAGGACCTTATGCAGGATGTAAAAAGTTATATTGATGAGCACTATGTGAAAGAACATTATGATCATAGAAGAAGTGTTCTCAATGTGGAATTCAAGGCAATGGCATCTATGCCAATGGAGGCTTCACATAGTGACCTTTCTGCTTTGATGGATGAACTGGATGAACCGTTTAATGTGACGTTGTTGCGCCTGATTGATAAAAAGGGAAAGACTGATGTGGAAGTATATAAGAAGGCTAATATTGACCGCAAATTGTTTTCCAAGATTCGCACGGGTAAAGGGTATATGCCAGGCAAGCGGACAATTCTTGCTTTGGCAATTGCTTTACAGCTGAGTATTGAAGAAACAGATGATCTTTTGAAGAGGGCTGGTTATGCCTTATCACACAGCCAGAAGAGTGATGTTATTGTGGAATATTTCATCATCAACAAGAACTATGATATCTATGAAATCAATGAGGTGCTTTTTGCATATGACCAGCCACTGCTAGGGGCATAGTCGATGTCGCTTTCAAAGCGACACATATATGTGTCTTCGCTGTTATTGTTTCCTTGCAAACAAGGAGGAAACAAACATGAAGAAAAATCTCACACAACTTGTATTTATTCTCGACAGGAGTGGTTCCATGGCAGGGCTTGAATCGGATACCATCGGTGGTTTCAATGCCATGTTAGAGAAGCAAAAGAAAGAAGATGGGGAGTGCATTATTACCACGGTGCTCTTTGACCATGAGGTGGAACTGCTGCATGACCGTATTGATATCAGGGCAGTCAGGCCAATGAGTGAAAAAGAATATATGGTCAGAGGTTCCACAGCATTGCTCGATGCGATTGGCAAGACAATCCATAAGATCGGTAATGCGGAAAAGAATACGGCTGAAGAGTACAGGGCAGAAAAGGTGATGGTTGTGATCATTACGGATGGAGAAGAGAATTCCAGCAGATTCTATTCACTGCGTGAAGTGAAACATATGATTGAAAGGCAGAAGGAACGTTATGGCTGGGAGTTTATCTTCCTTGGTGCCAATATTGATGCGGTAGAGACTGCCACAAGGTTTGGTATAGATAGGGACATGGCAGTGGACTATGTGCCGGATAAAGAAGGTGTGGAGCTGAATTTCCGGATGATGAGTGAAGCGGTGGCTTCTTACAGGGCATGTGGATCTGTTCCACAGTCTTCGTTGAATAAAATACGAAAAGATATGAAGAAAAGAGGTGGCAGAAAATGATGGGAGCTATCATTGGAGATATTGTTGGTTCAGTGTATGAATTCAACAACATCAAGACAAAGGATTTTCCACTGTTCCGGAAGGATTGTTTCTTCACGGATGATACGGTGATGACAATTGCGGTGGCAGAAGCCATTATGTCTGGTGGTAGTGAAGAAGACTTTGCACGGGAAATGAAACGGTATGGAAGGATGTATCCAGGTCGTGGCTATGGTGGAAGGTTTTCTCTCTGGCTGAGAAGAAATGACAATAAACCATATAAGAGTCTTGGCAATGGTTCTGCCATGCGGGTTTCACCTTGTGGCTGGTTTAATGATGAAACAAGGGTCAAAGAACTGGCAAATAAATCAGCAATTGTGACACATAATCATGAAGAAGGAATACGTGGTGCGCTTGCGACAGCAGAAGCGATTTATATTGCTCACAAAAATAGAGAGTTATGTTCTGTGGATGATATCAAGGCAATGATCAAAGAACATACCGAAAAGGAATATGGGTATGATCTTGACAGGACACTGGATGAAATACGACCAGTATATACATTTGATGAGACATGTATGAAGACAGTACCGGAAGCGATCATTGCTTTTCTTGAAAGTGAGAACTTTGAAGATGCAATCAGAAATGCGATTTCTATTGGTGGAGATAGTGACACCCTGGCAGCAATTACCGGCAGTATTGCGGAGGCAGCTTATGGCATACCGGAAGACATACGGGAAAAAGCGATGACATATCTGGATGAAAGGTTGAAAGATGTGCTCAGAAGATGGAAGATGTACATCAAAGATAATGCATAGACAAACAGAGCGCCATGGATTCATGGTGCTGTTGCTTTCTGTTCTATTTCACAAAGCGGTATTTTCCTTTGCCGACTCCTGGGACTTGTTGGATGATGTTTTGGGCTCTTAATTTGGAAAACAAATTGGAAACAGAGGAACTTTGCAATTGGAGTAGTTCTTTGACCATAGTCCTTCCAAAAATAAGATGAAATCCATATTCTGCAAACATAATTTGCAGGTGCATACGAGTTTTATTTGATAAAGCTGAAGTTTTCCCTGCAAAAATTACATCAATATCAGTGGGGTCCTCATTGCTGTTTTCTTTTTCGACATTGTATTGTATGTTGTTGTTTCCGATGGTGAGTTTTGCTGGCTTGAATGTGCCGCTAATATGCAGATATCTGTTTTTCAATTCATGCTTTTCATCTAAAAGAAGATTCCTGAGAAAAAGTTCAAGATATTCAGTAGTCTCATGGATACCATTTCTGAGATCAGAATAATTTGCACGGACTAATGCATTTCTGAAATACCATGCATTTTTAGCAAAAATGTCATTTGTGACGTAAAAGCCCAATGTCCTGAGATAGCGAATAAAGAATACTGCAGTTGTTCTGGTGTTGCCTTCTCCGAAAACATGAATCTGCCAGAGATTAGAGATGAATCTGGCAAGGTGATGAATGATTTCATCCATGGAAAGATATTTATATTCAAAATTTCGTTCCTGATCAAAATCATATTTCAGCATTTCCCATAGTTCTGATGCACTGCCATAGATGACGGTTTCACCGTTAAGAACCCATTCTTTCTTTGTGATGTTATAGTCTCTGATTTTTCCGGCATGGTCGTAAATACCGGAAAATAGCCGGCGATGAATAGAGAGATATTCTATAGGACTAAATGAAAAGGAAGATTCAGATAGAATTTGTGCAATGCGGACAGAAACTTTATCCGCCTCTTCAGTGCGCTCTTCTGTGGCTGAAGCAGGTTTGTTCTCATAATAGCTTTCAATGCGGGTTTCTGCCTCAGAAAGAGAAATATCTCCCTCAATATTCTGGATGGCGGTATCAATAAGATATGAAGATGGCTTCAGACCATCAACCGCTTGTAGACCAATAGCAGTGTTCCACAAGTATCCTTTTTGTTCTTTTGCAGGTTCAATTTCTTTTAAATATTCTTCAAATGGATCGTTTCTCATATGCAGCTTCTTTTGTGACATAATTATAACATATTAAATAGAAAAAATAGATCTTTGATACATCGCCAATGTCCAGAAAGTAGACATTGATATTCATTTTTATGTAGCAAATGTCCAATTATTGGCTGATGTATACATAATTTTACGTTCAATGTCCACTTTTTAAGTTTGAATGTCCAGTTTTCAATGATCAATGTCTATAATTTGTGGATGATAACCCACTTGGTATAAGGATGATGATTTCTTATGGAGTGTTCCGGGAAAAGAAGCTGTCTTTACAAAAGTGGCATATGAGACAGATGCTTTATCAGTGAGTTCCTTTTACGATAATCTGAAAGCAGGAGGAGAAGATATTATGATGTGGACAGATACTCGTAAGGTCAACCTGAATCAAAAGGTTATTTCAGAATATTTAGCGTTTCTTGAACAGGCTGAAAAAAGCAATGCAACAATTGAAAAATATGCAGGTATCATTGAGAGATTCATTCATTTTCTTGAAGGAGAGGAACTGTCAAAAAAAGTGGTGATTGCATTTAAGGAGAAACTTGTCTCAGATGGTTATCGTCCACGAACAGTAAATGCGATGCTTTGTGCGATTAATGGATTTCTGGATTATCTTGGACAATGTGATTTACAGGTAAAGGGACTCAGGTTACAGAGTAATACATTCCGGGAGAATGACAGGACATTGTCCAAAGATGAATATAAGAGACTATTGAAAGTGGCGTGTAGTAATGAACGGATATATATGATTCTGAGAACAATTTGTTCTACGGGTATTCGGATTTCAGAGTTACAACATTTTACAATAGAAGCAGTGAGAGAAGGCTCAGTTTGTATCCGATGTAAAGGGAAGATTCGTAAAATCCTGTTACCGGTGGAATTGCAAAAAGAGTTGTTGAAGTATTGTCGTCACAAAAAAATAATGTCAGGTATTATATTCAGGACACGAAACGGAAAGCCATTGGACAGATGCTATATCTGGTCGGAGATGAAGAAACTGGCTGTTAAGGCAGGTGTGCCCAAAGAAAAAGTATTTCCCCATAATTTGCGGAAATTGTTTGCAACAACGTTTTATCAGCTTGGTAAAAACATTGCAAATCTTGCGGATGTACTTGGACATAGCAGTATTGATACGACAAGAATCTATGTGATGACAACAGAAAAAGAAGCCCGTCACTGGTTGGACAGGCTTGATTTGTTGTGAAACCGATTATCTACAGAATACGGATTCTGTTGAGATCAAAAAAACAATTCTTTGGGAAAAGATAGAAAATAACAATTTACAGGCGAAGAAAAGAACCGATTAAAACGTTTTGATAACAAACGTTTTTTTTGTCATACACCAAAAGATAGTTATGTGCATTTGGAATGCCGTTATGTGCATTTGGTATGACGTTATGTGCATTTGGTATGCCGTTGTATTGACGCACAGGGGAGTAAGTGTTATACATATACATGTTTTTGATAAGCGCATGTCCTTATCAGAAGATAAAAAGCTCTACAGAATCCGTATTCTGTTGAGATTGACATGTATGAGGGGAAAAATGAAAAGAATAACAAGGAAGCTGTTTGTGGGGATTCTTGCGACCTTGATGAGCGTACAGGTAACTTTTCCTACTGCTGTGCGAGCGGCAGAAGAAAAAGCATATGTTTACAGGCTGGAAAACCCAGAACCAAAAGAAAATATAACTGAAGACGAAGAAACGGATAATAGCGTGTCTGGGGAAGAAGTGAAGCCAACACCTGTTTCAACTGAAGAAAGCAAAATGACAGACTCTGTGGCTGAATTCGCAGAAACGGTAAGCATACAGGAAAGCCGGGAAACAGATACTGAGCAAACAGCAGAATATGAGTCAGAGGAAGATGATCTTCCGGAAACAGGGGATGTTTTAGAATCAGAGAACGCAGAAGAAAGTGCGGGGGAAGAAGCAGAGACGGATTCTGAGAAAAACAGTATTGAAGAAGGGACAGATCTGTCTGCCGTTTACGAAGAAGGAAAAATTAAGATTTCCAATATCAGACAGCTCCAGGCGATTGGAAGCGGGGCGGCGCTGACAGACCAGGATAATATAGAAGAAAATTTTGGAAACGGAGTTCCGGTGGAGATAGATGGGGGAACCATTACATATGGCATGGACAGCCAGTATCTCCTTACAGCGGATATTCTGCTTGACGGCCATGCAATCTGGCAGTTGCCGGCGGGCTTTACCGGAGCTTTTTCCGGAGAACCGGCAGATGAAACCGCTCCGCTTTATGACAAAGAAACAGATACCATCTATATATATAACAATTATCAGTTGATGACGATTGCTTCCGAAAATTCCGAACAGGAACCTGTGATGTCAAAGGACATGATTCCTTCAGAGTTCGGAATGGGACAGCTTATTTATAAAGACGGAACACCGTCAGACGAGAGCGCAGAGGCGGCTCAGGAGTATCTGACTTACAGTAAAGATCATAACTATGTATTGTCAAAAAACTTTACAGAACAGATGCCGGAACTTGCGGTAAAAGAGCTGAGTGACGAGATCATATGGCTGGATGGCGAACAGGCGGATGGACGTGCTGTGCCCGGGCAGCTTTATATAGAAATTGATGGTGAAAAATACATTTTAATTGGTAATGAATCACAGCTGAGAGCAGTAGGTTCAAATAAGCATGTAACGCCGAGACTTTATATTTATATTTCTGGCGGGTTTTTAGGTGAGCCGAATTATATACCATATTATCCGGGAGATGCGGATCTGGGATTAGAAGCTGTAGCGCCTGAAGGCGGAACAGAGCATGGCATAATTGAGAAAGAACCAGATGAAGTGAAAGGAGACAGCTACACCTATTATGAAGATGCAGGGTCAAAATACGAACTGGCGGACGTGGATCTGACAGATGATTCACTTTTGGAGAGTATCCTCGGTGCTTTGGGAGACATCCTCGGCGGTATTTTGGGCGGTCTGCTTGGAGGCAATAGCGAGTTCTGTGGTGTGGATGCTACCGGCAGGCCTAATCATGACGAAGCAAGTCTGAGTAAATTAAAGCAGGAATATGGAGATCTGTATTATTCTTCTGATGCCAATTATATTATTTTCCGGGATATTGATCTGAACGCTGACGGAGAAAATTCCAATGGTGAAACAGATGAATGGACGCCGATCCACCTTTCCGGAAATATGGAAGGGCGAAAAGGTATGGCAGACGGCGCTTCGGTTACGATCAGTAATATTACGGTGGAACAAAGTGCAGATCCGATTGATCCGTCTACAACCAGAGGTTTTGGCTTTTTTGGTTCTATTTCCAGTAAAAGTGATGAAACAAATTTAGGTTCTAGTGCCGGGACAACAGTAGTGGAGGGCATTCATCTCGATAATGTTTCTATTACGAATCAATCTACGACGGTTGCGGAAGTTAATGATACTCTAGTCGAATCTTTATTAAATACTGTAGGAGGGCTTCTCTCGAGTATTCTGGGAGGCGTGGAAGGTTTACTTGGAAATCTCCTGGGGTGGTTGATTCCGGGACTAGATAATCTGAAATTGAGCACCGTCGTGGAAGGTCTTTTAAAAGTACAGCAAAGCAGTCCTGATATATTCGCCGCAGGAAGTTTTGCAGGACGGGTAATCGGAGATGTAAAAATACAAAATTGTACTGTTACTCAGGCATCTGTATCCAGTGCAATGGGAATAACGGGAGGTTTCGTAGGATACACAGAAGGAGAAGCACAGTATGATCTGCTATCTCATCTTGGAGATGAGACAGTAAAACTCTTATCGGGTCTTCTGAATCTGATCCCGGGTCTCGGGGTTGGTGACCTGATAACCGTACTGCTGGAAAATAATATTGCTTTGGGCGATTTGATCCCGATTGGATATTATAACCCACAGATCAATAACTGCAGTGTGACTCTTAGCAACGGAAAACTTGGCAAAGAAAGTACAGATTACAATGGCGGCTTTGTGGGAATTCAGAATGCCACCAAAATGACGAACTGTACAGTCAGCGGCCTGGTATCAGTCAGTGCAGGCAATGGCGCCGGAGGATTTGCCGGAATGGAGCGGGATGCTGTGGTAAACAGCCTTTTAAGTTCTCTGGGTGTGGATTTAGTCACATTTGATATTCAGTCCGGTCAGACAAACTGCCAGGTGAATGGGAACAGTATTACTATCACGGCGAAAAATCAATATGCCGGTGGTTTTAACGGCGTGATGACAAACAGTACTAGCCGCAGCTGCACCGTTTCGGGTATTAAGAAAGTAAGCGGTGCAGAATATGCGGGCGGCTTCACAGGAAGAGCAACCATTGGCTATGGGACAACGATCGGAGGCGAAGACGAAAAAGAAAATACGCTTCTCGGTTCAGTTACCAAATTGCTGAAGGATTTAACTGCGCCGGGAAATGAAGATAAATTAAATACTTTACTATCTCTGTCAGGACTGACTCCGTCAGAAGTTTATGATTGTACGGTATCCGGAACCGACTGGAGTGTGTCAGCGTCAGGCGACTATGCCGGCGGTATGATCGGTCAGGGAGATGGAGTTAAGATTGCTTCTGGCGGAGAAGCCGGCAGCCAGATTACAGGGCTGAGTTCTGTTAAGGCGGCAAATTACGCCGGCGGAATTGCGGGCAGCGCAGTAACTGCGAATCCGATCGGCGTATTGGACAATACTTTAGGCGTTGGAAGTTATCTTCCGTTTACGGTATCGCAAGTTACGCTTACCGGTCAGACATTAAAAGTTGAAGCCACTCAGAAATACGCTTCCGGCGGGTTTGGACTTGCCCTGGGCGGCAATGTTGATAATGTATTAGTAAATGGTCTTGCATCCGTGACAGCGGGAAACTATGCGGGCGGTATGGCCGGGCGCAGTGGTACGGGAGCGCTGGTAAAAGAAGGCGGCCTTGATCTTCTGGGGCTTGGGGCAGTAAAAGTGGATAATCTGTTATCTCTTGCAAAAGGAGTTCAGGTTACGATAAATAATGCCCATGTGATCGGGGCAAAGGAAGGAGCTGTCATTCAGGCAAAGGGAGTTGTGGATAATACGGATGGAGAGTCTGTTATGGCCGGCGGATTTGTCTCAGAGGCAGAAGGAATTCAGGTGAGTGAGTCCGGTGTTTCTAATCTGAAACAAGTGTTGGCAGAGAAAAAAGAAGGAAAAGACAGCTATGCCGGTGGATTTGCAGGACGTTCCCATACGGGAGGCCTGGCTGGTCTGGCGCAGGAAACTGAAGACGGGGTTCTAAAACTTCCGAACATTCTGCAGGTCAGTTCATTACTGGAGTTAGTTCCATATCTGATTCCGAAATATACGGACTGCACCGTATCTTTCATATCAAACGGAGAAAATCCGCAGATAAAAGCACAGTATGCCGGAGGCTTCTTCGGGGCTATGCAGAGCGGGAAAGTGGATAACAGTTCTGAAGGCGGTGAAGGAGAACCGTATGCGGTATACGGGCTGGAATATGTGAAAGGCATAGGCTATGCAGGCGGTTTTGCAGGAAAAGCAGATGCAGGCGCCGCAGCGGCTTCGGGCGGTCTGAAACTGCTGGACGGGGTTTTGACTTTAGATATCACGAATCTTCTGAGTGTCCTGAATGTCTACATTCCCCAGATTACATCTGCCGGTGTGAAATCGGCGGTTGGCGGTTATATTGTGGAGGCTGATGCGGCGGACAGCAGCGCCGGAGGCTATATCGGATATGGGAGCGGAGTACAGATCAAAGACTCGGATGTTATGTCGCTGAAACATACAAACGTTACACCGCCTTCGGACAGTCTGGAATCAGAGAATGGCACAAGCTATTTTAATGAGAGTTCTTCTTATGCGGTTCGGGCGGGAAGATATGCCGGAGGTTATATCGGATGTGCGGATATAGATTCTGCCGCCGGTGTGGGCGAAGGTCTGGGACTTCTGGGCGGAGCTGTAGAGCTTGGCAATCTGACACAGGCTCTGGATACCGTTGCTACGAAAATAGAAAACTCTGATGTAAACGGCAGCGTAGGAGGCTATGCGGTACTGGCGAATGGAACAGACTCCGATGGATATATGATCGGCATGGCCGGCGGTTATGTGGGGAGAAGTTCCGGTACACAGATTAAAAACAGCGATGCCCTTACGTTTTCTTATGTGATCGGGCGGGAGACAGCCGGAGGATACGCCGGACTGTTAGAACCGGGAAATGTGGCTTCCGTTCTGGAAGATGGAGATATTCTGAATGGACTG
>CASEPS010000023.1 GCA_949289855.1 uncultured Erysipelotrichaceae bacterium | reverse complement strand
GTGGACATTGTGTAAGACACTGCGTTGTGAGAAATCGCAGCCAGTGCAGTAGTGGTTGAAGCAGGAAGCTCCGACTTCTATAAGTCGGAGTAGTTCACTTTCCGAGAAGTCAATGCCCGCTTTGACAACTACATCATAGCTGAAGATGGTTTTGCTTTGTGTGAAAGGAATTTCAAGACCAAATAGTTCTCTTGCGTCTTCTGTTACATTGACTTCTGTGACGTAGGCAGATTGTGTTGCCAGTTCGCCAATGTCTTTGAAGCCAAACTTTGTAGATTTGGATTCAGTAGTGAATGCGTTTTTCACAAATGGTGCGGCGATGATGACCACTATAACTCCTATCATTAGAAACAGGAATTTTGGTTTCAACAGGGACCACACGATTTTGGAAAGATTACTTTCTCTCTTTTTCATAGTTAATTTTCCCCCTCAAAACGGTGTAAGTTAATCAAGATGGCTTGTTTGTTACAAGTTTTCTGGCAGATATTATGTAGAAGAAAAGCCATTTTCTACATCTGCTATTATCAACACTAAACTATCACGTAACGTGACAGGCAAGTATATTTATCAGATTTCGTAAAATTAGCTTTTACTGAAACAATGAAATACATTTTGGTAGGGTATGTGAAAGGAAAAGATTGAGAAACTGGTAGTTTCCGAATATATTTCACTAATGAATAAAACTTTGTATTGCTAAATATAAAATACTATAGTAAGCTCACATAAACTATTTTAAAAGAAAGGTGGTTGCTATGGGGCTTTTATCGACATGACTACATATGGTCATCATGAGATGACCGATGATGAGAAAAAGACATTTGAAGAGCAGATAGTAAAGGTAATGCATGCGGCTGGACTTATGAGTGAGCGGTATACAGAAATGTTTGGAAAGAAATTGTGGCTTCTTGCGGATCCAAAAATAGATGAACATGGCATAGATGTGACGTATAGCTACTATGAACAGGCAGGGTGGGAGAATGCCGGTTATAGCAAAAACGAAAATAGAATATGTAGCGGAAAAGTAGGAGATATGTGGTTTCGCAGGGCAATGTGTGCTTTGTATTATCTGCAGGGAATTTATCAGGGCGGTCCAGTGAATGTTGATGTGAATGGCTATCTGGAATATGAAAGACCATATATTGGCTGGCTGAACTATATTCTCGATACACGTTTTCCAAGACAAGATAATGATTTATGGAAGAAGTATGAAATTGGACAAAACTTAAGAGCGAACTGGGCAGCAATGGATGATGGGACTTCTGGATTATCGGGTCTTGAGGTATATGCCGTAACGCATGACAACCTGCAGTTCATCAGCCATCTACTCCAGAATGATGAATTTGAGGACTATATCAGACATTATCTTGAACTGAAGTTTTCTCTTATAAAGTATAAAGAAAATTCAACACGTCCTGTGAATGAACAAATTGATGCACTGATGAATGTATTGCATAAGCTATATCACGGAGAAGAAAGTGAAGATCTTCAAGACATTCAGGAACATGCCAGGTTGTGCTATATGCCTGCGGCAGTGGTTCAACTGATTGCGGATGTATATCAGAGAAATTTCTGGGGATTATGGAAAAGAATAAAGCTTGTTGCGAATGCATACAGAGAAACGATTATTCCCGTAAGCAGGTCAAGACCTCTGGTCAAAACAGAAGATTTCTTCCGCTGTAATAATGCATTATTTGTTGCTACATGGTCTAAGGACAAACCTGTCATATTTACTGATGAGACGAAGATGTGGTTTGAAGAGATCAGGGGGCGATACGACAAATTGACTGATGAAGGGGTTCAGCTTGATAAACCTGTACGATTTCTGATAGATACGCTTGCGGATGCATGTAAATTCTACAGGGTCAAAGGATTTAAACAATTTGTGGAAGAAACAATTGATTATCCAGATGACAATCGCCTCCATGTCCTATGGAAAATGTTTGAAGAAATGGTTCATGATCCACACAATATAGAGCTTAACAACTGGAAGGTGCCAGGCACTAATTTTGATGATGATTTTTTGAATCAATGGTATCCGTGCTATCCAATCAGAGAGAAATTGCAGAACTTCATGGCACTATGTGCAAATACTGAACTCAGAGAGGTTGTATTTGACTTTTCAAAATAGGAAAATAGAAGCAGAGAGATTTTGGAAAGGAACTACACATGAAATCATTCAATTATGATCTTGTCAAAGATCCAACGTATTTCAGGGATGGAAGATTAGATGCTCATTCTGACCATCCTTTTTATGCATCACGCGAAGACTATGAAGCAGGTGAGAATCGCCTTGTAGAAAGCCTCAATGGTCTATGGAAGTTTCACTATGCAAGGAATTATCAAAGTGCCATTCATGGTTTTGAAAAGGAAGATTATGACTGCCACAGCTGGGAGGATATCCGTGTACCTGCCCATGTAGAGATGGAAGGTCATGGAAATCCACAGTATGTCAATATCCAGTATCCATGGGAAGGCAGTGCTGACATTCGTCCAGGTGAGATTCCAACAGAATACAATCCTGTTTCAAGTTATGTGAAGTACATTACCATTCCTGAAGAGCTGGCTGGTAAACGCATCTTCATTTGTTTCAATGGTGTGGAAAGTGGTATGGCCTTGTGGGTGAATGGAAACTTTGTTGGCTACAGTGAAGATTCTTTTACACCATCGGAGTTTGAACTCACAGACTATGTCAAAGAAGGTGTAAACAAGATTGCTGTACAGGTATTCAAGTGGACATCTGGCAGCTGGTGTGAAGACCAGGATTTCTTCCGGTTCTCTGGTATTTTCAGAGATGTCTATCTTTTCACGGTACCAGAAGTACATGTACGTGATCTGCGTGTACGCCCTGTTTTGAATAAGGAACTTACCAGTGCTGATCTTGAAGTTGTGTTTACAACATGGGGCAAAGGCAGTGCAAAGGTGACGCTTTCCTATAATGGTGAAGTGTGTCTTGAAGAAACTGTTGCGTTAAGTGGTAATGATACATACAGCTGGAAGGTAGAACACCCTCATTTATGGAGTGCTGAAGTACCGGATTTGTATGACCTTGTGATTGAAGTGATGAATGAACGAGGAGAACTTGTGGAATATATTCCAGAGAAGACTGGTTTCCGCAGGTTTGAGATGGATGGCAATATCATGAAGATTAATGGGAAGCGCATTGTCTTTAAAGGTGTCAACCGCCATGAGTTTAGTTCTCTGCGTGGAAGAGTTGTGACAGAAGAGGAACTGCGCAAAGATATCATCACGATGAAGCGCAATAACATTAATGCTCTTCGTACATGTCATTATCCAGACAATTCTATGGTCTATCGTCTTTGTGATGAATATGGTCTTTATACCATTGATGAGACAAACCTGGAAACTCATGGGACATGGGATACCTATGCAGCAACACATGATTATGATTACCTGCTGCCAAAGGATAAACCAGAGTGGCAGGATATGCTTTTGGATAGGGCAAAGTCGATGTATGAAAGGGATAAGAACCATCCGTCTATCATCATCTGGTCTTGTGGCAACGAATCCTTTGGCGGCAAGGATATCTTCAACATGTCTGAATACTTCCGGAAGGAAGATCCATATCGTTTGGTGCATTATGAAAATATCAAAGAAGATAGAAGCTACAATTCTACCAGTGACATGGAAAGCCAGATGTATACATCTGTTGAAGACATTAAGAAATTCCTTGCCAACGATTCTTCCAAACCATTTATCCTCTGTGAATATACACATGCAATGGGCAATTCCTGTGGTGCAATGCATAAGTATACCGACTATGCCTATGAAGAACCGCTGTATCAGGGTGGTTTTATCTGGGACTATATTGACCAGACCATTACAAAGAAGGATCGCTATGGTGTGCCATACCAGGCATTTGGTGGGGACTTTGATGACAGACCAACCGATTACAGCTTCAGTGCCGATGGCATTGTCTATGGTGGAGACAGAGAACCTTCCCCAAAGATGCAGGAAGTGAAGTTCAACTACCAGGGGATTACAGCAGATATTAGTGAGGATAAAGTACGTGTCATTAACCACAATCTGTTTGTGAATACAGATATGTATGACTGTGTTGTGGCATTAGAGAGAAATGGTAAATTGGTTCGTAAAGCCAAGCTGGAAACATGTGTAGAACCATTGTCTGAAAAGGACTATGCACTGCCAGTTGAGAAGGCAGTATTACCCGGGGAATATTGCATTACGGTTTCCTTCCATCTCAAGGAAGATACCCTCTGGGCAAAGACTGGTTATGAAGTTGCCTTTGGACAGTATGTTTATACGATAAAAGAGGAAAAGAAGCTTTGTGAGCTGCCAATTCATGTGATTTTGAACACACATGATATCGGTGTGAAGGGTGAAAACTTCCATGCCATCTTCTCTGTTGGAGAAGGAGGACTTGTGTCCTATAAATATGGTGGAAAGGAAATGCTGGAAGAAAAGCCAATGCCTAACTTCTGGAGAGCACCTACGGATAATGACCGTGGAAACCTCTATATGCAAAGGTATGCACAGTGGAAGATTGCGTCTTTGTATGTAACACATAAAGACTTCAGACTGGATCACATTGCGGAGGTCAATGGACCAGAGGTCAAACAGGATGGTAATGTGGTAACTGTTACCTATCTTTATACGATGCCAACCACACCGGTTTCTTCCTGTACAGTGACGTATGCAGTATATGGGGATGGCACAGTGCGTGTGACATTGTCCTATGATCCGGTGAAAGAACTTGGTGATATGCCAGAGTTTGGTATGCTATTCAGAATGCATGCGGACTATGACCATGTGGAGTGGTATGGTCTAGGACCTGAGGAAACATACCAGGACAGACAGCGTGGTGGCAAACTCGGTATATGGAAGAATCTTGTGAAAGATAATATGGCAAAGTATATCGTTCCTCAGGAATGTGGTGCCAAGGAAGGTGTGCGGTATGCAAAGGTCACCGATGCATTGGGCAGAGGTCTTCAGTTTATGATGGATGAGGACAATGGACCGATGTTGTTCAGTGCTCTTCCGTATTCTCCACATGAACTCGAAGAAGCAAGGCATCCATATGATTTGCCAGCAGTGCATCATACTTTTGTGCGCTGTGCGATGGAACAGATGGGGGTGGCTGGTGATAACAGCTGGGGTGCTCTTACGCATGAGGAATATTTGTTGAAGTGTGATAAGAAGCTGGAATTCACATTCAGCTTTAAAGGTATCTGATGTTTGGAGAGGCACAGCCTCTCCTTTTGATATGGTTGTCTCATCAGGAAAGAGTGAAGATAAAGCATAAGTGAGATACATGTCTGACAAGTTTGAATAATGATTTTCAACTTTCTTTTGTGTTGTCATGATAGAGGCAGAAAGAGAGGTTTGTATGGGCAAAATCATATTTATTGATGTGGATGGTACGTTGCTGGATTATTCCAACAATCTGCCAAAGTCTGCTGTAACAGCTATACGCACGGCAAGAAAGAACGGACATAAGGTGTATATCTGCACTGGCCGCTCAGAAGGTGAAGTCTATGACTATATCTGGGACATTGGTCTCGATGGCATGATTGGTGGTAATGGTTCTTGTGTCAAAGATGGTAATACGGTTGTGCTTGACCAGCATATTAGTGCTGATGTAGAGAGAAGGGTTGTGGACTGGCTCCATGAAAGAGGTCTGGAGTTCTATCTGGAAAGCAACAGTGGCTTGTATGGTTCAGAGAACTTTGAGACAGTTGGTGAACCTGTGATTCAGGAATATTCTGCCCGCAAGGGAAAAGCGAATGCTTCTATGATGACAATGCGCGATGGTTTCCCAGAGATGTTATTTGGAGAAAACCTGTATCGGGATGACATCAATAAGATTTCCTTTATCCTGAAGTCTTATGAAGACCATGAAGCTTCCAAGAAGGCATTCCCAGAACTCAAGGCAGGCACCTGGGGTGGTGCTGGTGAAACAGCTTTGTTTGGAGATCTCGGTGTGAAGGATATTTTCAAGTCTTATGCGATTGATTGTCTGTTGAAGCATCTTGGTGCAGATAAGGCTGATACCATTGCCTTTGGTGATGCGAAGATTGATATTGATATGTTGCAGTATTGCAACATCGGCGCTGCGATGGGCAGTGGTGGCGAAGAGTGCAAAGCTGCGGCTGATTATGTGACTGATGATGTTGACAAGGATGGATTGTTCAATGCCTTCATGCATTTTGAATTGATTTGAAACAGATTGAAACAGATTCCTTTTCTGTTGGACCGCTATCATGCGGTCCTTTTGCTTTATAATAAGAGGGATGAATATATTGAATAAGCTTGAAAAACTGGAACTTGGCTACAAGGAAGAAAAGATTCGTGCACTGATTCTGGATGATCCGGATGGTTTTGTGACCATGGGGATAGAAGAAGTGATGGAAAGAAGTGGTGCGGCAAGGGCGACGTTTTATCGCCTTTGTGACAAGCTGCAGGTGTCTGGTTTTGCGGATCTCAGAATCCATATCAATAAGGATAAAGAAGACTGGAAGAAGACAAATACAGCATTTGACTTCAACTATCCGGTAGAAGATGGTGCGGCTGTACAGCGGATTGCGGAGAATCTTGCGGAAGATTATGCAAAGACGGTCATGATGACAAAGAACCTTCTCGATGTATCGGTTTTGCGAAGGGCAGCTCTTGAGATGGAAAAGGCCAAGGCAATAGATATTTATACTTCAGCAGGAAATATCCACTTTGCAAAGAACTTCGCCTTTCAGATGAAGGAGATCGGAGTGGATGTCCATGTGCCTGAAGAGTTGTATTTGCAGAAATTGTCGGCAGCTGCTTCTGATGCTGGTCATTTTGCAATTGTGATTTCCTTTGGTGGCAGAAACTGGCAGATGAAGAGTATTTGTGAGGAGTTGAAGGAGAATAATACAAGGATATTATTAATTTGCAGTGAGCAGGCGGAGAAGTTATTTGCCTATGCGGATATGCGGTTGTATTTTGCTTCATATGAAGACCATAGTGAGAAGATTTCTTCGTTTTCGACAAGGCTTTCCTTGTTATATATTTTGGATATGTTGTATACATGTTTCTTTGAGCGTGATTATGAAGGAAATCTTGTAAAGAAGAAGGCATATTATAGATTGTTGACGAAATATTGCGAGGGATGACAGGATGATGATCCTGTCATTTTTATATGTGCTTGTGATAGCGCTTTCAGAATGTAAGCGATGAAAATTCGGGTTGAGATGGAAATTTGGGGGTCAAATTCGTGTGAAATTTGTGTCTGATCTTTGTGATGAAAGTTTTTGCAAAATTGCAAAAAAAGGCTTGCATACTGCTTTTTCTGATGGTAGTATATTCAAGCACTCGCGTAGAGGCGGGAGATTGCCGGCACGCCGATGAACGTTGACATTGATCGTGATAACCGGGGAACTTCCGCGGAGCGATCCCGCAAGGAAGCGGGAATGAATATAAGGAGGAAAAATTCATGGCAAAAAATTCTGTAAGAATTCGTCTGAAGGCTTACGAGAACAGAAGTCTGGATGCAGCTGCCGAGAAGATCGTCACAACTGCTAACGGACACGGCGCAAAGAAGATCGTCGGACCTGTTCCGCTGCCTACTGAGCGTGAGGTTGTTACAATCCTGCGCGCTGTTCACAAGTACAAGGATTCCCGTGAGCAGTTTGAAATCCGCACTCACAAGAGACTGATTGAGATCATTGGTCCAAGTGCTGAGACAATCGATGCGCTGAGCAGACTGGATCTGCCGTCCGGCGTCGATATCGAAATCAAACTTTAAAGAAAGGAACCAGGTAAAGAAAGATGAAAGGTATCTTAGGAAGAAAGCTGGGTATGACTCAGGTCTTCACCATCGATGGAACACTGATTCCTGTAACAGTTATCGATGTGAAGCCGAACGTTGTACTGCAGAAGAAGACAATGGAAAAGGATGGCTATGAAGCTGTTCAGCTCGGTTATGAGGATGTCAAGGAGCACCGTGCAACAAAGGCTGCTATTGGACATGCTGCTAAGGCTAATACAGCTCCAAAGCACTACATCAGAGAAATCAAGGCTGATGAAATGATGAACCTCGAAGTTGGTGCTGTCGTTAAGGCTGACTTGTTCAAGGCTGGCGACATCGTCGACGTACAGGGCACATCCAAGGGTCATGGTTATTCCGGAACAATCGTTCGCAACAATGCGTCCAGAGGTCCGATGAGCCATGGTTCTGGTCATCACAGACATATCGGTTCCCTTGCTACTAACGGTCGTAACAACGGTGTTGTCAACAAGGGTACAGTTATGCCTGGTCAGTATGGTGGATATACAACAACCATGCAGAACCTGACAGTCATCAAGGTTGATGCTGAAGAAGGTTACATTCTCGTCAAGGGTAATATCCCAGGACCTAAGCGTGGACTTGTTATGATTCACACAACAGTCAAGCCTAAGAAGGAAACAGCTGTTGAAGAACTGATCTCTTATGCAGGCACATCTGTTGAGGAAGAACTTGAAAAGGTTTCTGACACAATCAACGCTGAGCTTGCTGAAGAAGAAAAGGCAAAGGAAGCACTCGAGGCTTCCAAGAAGGCTGCTGCTAGTGCAGCCCGCAAGGGAAAGTAAGGAGGACCAAGAATGGCACAGATTGATGTTTACAATCAGGAAGGTGCAGTTGTAAAGCAGACTGAACTGAATGATGCAGTATTCGGAATCGAACCGAATCAGCAGTCCATCTATGATGCGGTCCTGGTATACCTCGCTGGTCTTCGCCAGGGCACACATTCCACTCTGACAAGAGCACAGGTCAGCGGTTCTGGCAAGAAGCCGTTCCGTCAGAAGGGAACAGGTCGTGCGCGTCAGGGTTCCACACGTGCTACACAGTGGAGACATGGCGGTATCGCATTCGGCCCGCATCCAAGAAAGTACAACCTGAAGATGAACCGCAAGGTGAGAAGACTTGCTTATCGCTCTGCATTGAGTGAGAAGGTTATGAACAAGGATCTCACAGTCATCGAAAATCTCACATTTGATGAGATCAAGACAAAGAAGGCAGTTGCACTGCTCAATGCTTTCGGTTTCGAACGCAAGACACTGTTCGTTGCGGATGTTACTGAAGACTTCGACAATGCATTTGTTTCCATGAGAAACATTCCAAACGCTGCTATCGTTACCGTACCGCAGCTCAATGTCTATGACATTGCTAATGCAGACAAGATCGTATTCACAGAAGCTGCAGCTGCTACGGCAGGGGAGGTATTTGCAGAATGAGCGCACGTGACATTATCAGAAGACCGATTGTTACGGAAAAGACAAGCCGTATTTCCGCTGAATCCAACTGGATCACATTCGAAGTAGCAAAGGATGCCAACAAGACATCTGTTGCACAGGCTGTCAAGGAAATCTACGACATCAAGCCGGTAGCTGTTAATATCATTAACACAAAGCCAAAGACTAGAAGAGTTGGTCGTTACTCCGGTAAGGTCAGAGCAGTCAAGAAGGCTATGGTAAAGCTGCCTGAAGGACAGACAATCGATCTCTTCAACACAGAAGAAGAGTAATGAATTGAATATCGGAGGAATACGCTATCTCCGGAAAAACTGCGAAAGGAAAGAAAGAAAATGGCAATTGTAAAGTACAAGCCGACCAGTAACGGACGCAGAAACATGAGCTCCCTTGATAACAAGGGCAGAATCACAAAGCAGACTCCTGAAAAGTCTCTGCTTGCTCCGTTGAACAAAAAAGGCGGCAGAAACAACAATGGACGCATCACAGTCCGTCATCAGGGTGGTGGCGTCAAGCAGAAGTACAGAATTATTGACTTCAAGAGAAATAAGGACAATGTTCCAGGTAAGGTTGCTGGTATCGAATACGATCCAAACCGTACAGCTAACATTGCTCTGATTCACTACCTCGATGGTGAAAAGAGATACATTCTCTGCCCGGCAGAACTCAACACAGGCGACATGATCGTTTCTGGTGAGTCTGCAGATATCAAGCCGGGTAATGCAATGGAACTGAGAAACATCCCTGAAGGTACACTTGTTCACAATGTTGAGCTTGTTCCTGGCAAGGGTGGACAGATGGCAAGAGCTGCTGGTTCTTATGTACAGATCCTCGGTTTCGAAGGCAAGTATGCAACACTCAGACTGATGTCTGGTGAAGTTCGTAAGGTTCTTGCTAACTGCCGTGCAACAATCGGTACAGTTGGTAACGCTGACTGGAACCTCGTCAACATTGGTAAGGCTGGTAGAAACAGATGGAGAGGTATCAGACCTACCGTCCGTGGTTCTGCTATGAACCCTGTTGACCATCCACACGGTGGTGGTGAAGGCCGCGCACCTGTCGGTCGTAAGTCTCCAATGACACCGTGGGGCAAGAAGGCTATGGGCGTCAAGACACGCGATCCTAAGAAGAACAGTAACCGTCTGATCGTCAGAAGACGTAACGGGAAATAAGCTGAAAGGAGAATAGAGTAATGTCAAGAAGCATTAAGAAGGGTCCTTTCTGTGATGCATACCTCCTCAAGAAGGTTGAAGAACAGAATAAGGCAAATAAGAATGAAGTCATCAAGACCTGGTCCCGCCGTTCAACGATTTTCCCAAGTTTCGTAGAGCACACATTCGCTGTTCATAACGGCAAGGAACATGTTCCTGTATATGTTACAGAAGACATGGTAGGACATAAGCTGGGCGAGTTCGTTCCGACAAGAAAGTTCGGCGGACACGGCAGTGATAAAGCATCGTAAGGAGGAGATGAGAACATGGATGTAAGATCAACAGCAAAGACAGTTCGCGTCACTCCACGCAAGGCAAGACTGGTTCTTGATCTTGTAAGAGGCAAGAGTGTCGATGAAGCTCTGGCAATCCTTGAGTTCACACCGAACCAGGCTGCCAAGGCAATATACAAGGTAGTCAAGACAGCTGCGGCTGATGCTACCCACAACTTCCAGCTCAATCCTGATGCTCTGTATGTTAAGGCCTGCTACGCTGACGAAGGTATCGTCATGAAGCGTTTCATGCCAAGAGCAAAAGGTAATGCTGCACAGATTCTGAAGAGAACAAGCCACATCACAGTTGTGGTTTCCGATGAGAAATAAGGGAGGAAGGTCAGAAATATGGGACAGAAAGTAAGCCCGATCGGCATGCGTGTCGGTGTCATCCGTGACTGGGAGTCCAGATGGTACGCTGACAAAGCAGAATTTGGTGATCTTCTGAACGAAGATATCAAGATTCGCGAATATCTTGAGAAGAATCTCAAAGATGCATATATTTCCCGCGTTGAAATCGAACGTGCAGGAAAGAAGAATGTCAAGGTCATCATCCGTTGCGCTCGTCCGGGTGCAATTGTCGGCAAGACAGAAGATGGCAAGGCAGAAAAGATGGATGCAACAAAGAAGGCACTGGCAAAGATTGCTGGTGGCAAGAGTGTCAAGGTTGAGGTTGTTGCAGTAGCTAACCCTGATCTCGATGCACGTCTTGTTGCACGTAAGATCTGCGAAGCTCTGGAAAACCGTCAGTCCTTCCGTATCACACAGAAGAAGGCAATCCAGCAGACAATGAGATCTGGCGCAAAGGGTATCAAGACTCTTGCAAAGGGCCGTCTTGGTGGTGCTGAAATTGCCCGTCAGGAAGGTTATTCCAAGGGTGTCGTTCCGCTCCATACACTGCGTGCGGACATCGACTATGCAGCTGAAGAGGCACAGACAACATATGGCAAGCTGGGCGTAAAGGTCTGGATCTGCCGTGGTGAAGTTCTCCCTGGAGAAATGGTCAAGGAACCTGAAGCTCCTGCAGGACGTAACCCAAGAGATCGCAGAGGTGGAAGAAGAAACAACCGTCGTTTCAACAACCGCCGTCAGCCTGCTGCTAATGCAGAAGCTGCAAAGCCTGCTGCAGAAGGAGGTAACAACTAATGTTAATGCCAAAGAGAGTCAAGTACAGAAGACCTCATCGTCTCTCTTATGAAGGCCATGCCAAGGGTGGCACAAAGCTCGCATTTGGTTCCTATGGTCTTGTAGCAGACGAGGGTGCTTATGTCAGCAGCAACCAGATTGAAGCTGCACGTATTGCCATGACTCGTTATATGAACCGTGGTGGTAAGGTCTGGATCAAGATCTTCCCACAGCTCGCTAAAACAAAGAAGCCGCTCGAAGTACGTATGGGTTCCGGTAAGGGTGCTCCTGATCACTGGGTAGCAGTTGTTCAGAAGGGCAGAATCCTGTTCGAAATCGACGGTGTTGATGAAACAGTCGCAAGAGAAGCGCTTCGCCTTGCTGCAAACAAGCTTTGCGTCAAGACCCGCTTCGTAATGAAAGGACAGGAGGGCAAGTAAGCATGAATGTGAAAGAAGTCAGAGACCTGAGCAATGAAGAGCTCGTCAAAGAAGTCACATCCCTGAAAGAAGAACTCTATAACCTGCGCTTTGCACAGGCAACAGGCAGTCTTGACAATCCTGCCCGTATGAAGGACATCAGAAAAACAATCGCCCGCATCAAGACAGTTATGACAGAACGCGCTAATGCGGAGAATAAGTAAGGAGGGCACCGACATGACAGAAAGAAATGCACGTAAGGTCCTGCGCGGTACAGTAGTCTCCGACAAGATGGACAAGACAATTGTTGTTGAAATCAACACTTCCAAGCGTCATCCTAAGTATGGAAGACACGTTAAGTTCACAACAAAGTTCAAGGCACACGATGAAAACAATGAAGCTCGTGTTGGTGACATTGTAGAGGTTATGGAGACTCGTCCGCTTTCCAAGGACAAGCACTTCAGACTCGTAAAGATCGTTGAAAAGGCAGTTATTATCTGAGCACTGGGAGGAATAAGCAATGATTCAGAATGAAAGCAGATTACGCGTTGCGGACAACACTGGTGCAAAGGAACTTCTGGTTATCCGTTGCATGGGTGGTTCCAGACGCAAGACTGCCAATATCGGCGACATCGTCGTTTGCGCAGTCAAGCATGCAGCTCCTAATGGAACTGTAAAAGAAGGTCAGGTCGTTAAGGCAGTTATCGTCCGTACTGTCTACGGTCTGCGCCGTGAAAACGGTAGTTATATCAAGTTCGATGATAACGCAGCAGTTATTATCAAGGACGACAACACACCGACAGGTACACGTATCTTCGGACCGGTTGCACGTGAAATCCGTGATGCTGGTTTCATGAAGATTGTATCCCTCGCACCGGAAGTGTTATAAGGAGGAGCCGAGATGAAGATCAAGACAGGTGATGAAGTCAAAGTAATCAGCGGTCACTACAAAGGAACAGTCTCCACGGTTACAGCTGTTTTCCCGAAGGAAAACAAGATCATCGTTGAAGGTGTCAACATGATCAAGAAGTCTCAGAAACCGAGTCAGGCAAATCCTGAAGGTGGTATCGTTGAAATGGAAGCGAAGATCGATGCTTCCAATGTCATGCTCTATGACAGAAAAGCAAAGAGCGTAAGCCGCGTCGGTATTGTTATCGATGAAAATGGAAACAAGAAGAGAGTTTTCAAGAAGTCCGGCAATGAAGTCAAGGGAGGTAAGAAGTAATGAACCGTCTCGAACAGAAGTATGTTGAAACTGTCAAGCCATCCCTGATGAAGGAGTTTGCATACAGCTCTGTCATGGAAGCTCCAAAGCTTGAAAAGGTTGTCATCAACATGGGTGTCGGTGATGCGATTGCAAATCCGAAGGCTCTTGATGAAGCTGTTGAAGAGCTCACACAGATTGCTGGTCAAAAGCCTGTAATCACAAAGGCTAAGAAGTCCATTGCGAACTTCAAGCTGCGTGAAGGCATGAACATCGGCTGCAAGGTTACTCTTCGTGGCGAGAGAATGTATGAATTCCTCGACAAGCTGTTCAATATTTCTCTTCCACGTGTAAGAGACTTCCGTGGTGTCAGTGCTACAGCATTCGATGGCCGTGGCAACTACACACTCGGTGTTAAAGAACAGCTCATCTTCCCGGAAATCAACTTCGATAAGGTTTCCAAGGTAAGAGGTATGGATATCGTTATCGTCACATCCGCAAAGACAAACAAGGAAGCATATGCATTGCTGAAGGAACTCGGCATGCCATTTGCTAAATAAGGAGGAGAACCTGAATGGCTAAGACATCACAGAAAGTAAGACAGGCACGTCCTGCTAAGTTCTCCACACGTGAATATACACGCTGCGAGAGATGTGGACGTCCGCATTCCGTATTGAGAAAGTATAAAGTTTGCCGTATCTGCTTCAGAGAACTCGCTTACAAGGGTGAGATTCCTGGAGTCAGAAAGGCCAGCTGGTAAGGAGGTAACCCGAGATGAATATGACAGATCCTATTGCTGACATGCTCACAAGAATCCGTAATGGTGTTCAGGCACGTCTTGAAACAGTAGATGTCGCTCCATACTCCAAGGTAAAGGCTGAAATTGCCCGCATCCTGAAGTCCGAGGGTTACATCGAAAACTATGCTGTAGAAGGCGATGGTATTGAAAAGAAGATCGTTGTTACTCTCAAGTATACAAACGGTCAGGGTGTCATCAGCGGCATCAAGAGAATTTCCAAGCCTGGTCTTCGTGTCTATGCAAGGGGCAACGAAGTACCGAAGGTCCTGAATGGACTTGGCATTGCGATCATTTCCACATCCAAGGGTATGATTACTGATCGCGAAGCACGTAAGAACCACATCGGCGGCGAAGTAGTCGCTTATGTGTGGTAATCAATTAAGAAAGGAATAAACGAATGTCACGTATCGGAAACAAGGCGATTACCATTCCTTCCGGTGTTGAAGTCAACATCGCTGAAGGCAATGAGGTGACTGTAAAAGGTCCTAAGGGAACACTGACAAAGAAGTTCTCTCCGTTGATGCAGATTGAAATCAACGAGGGCATTCTTACTGTCAAGCGCCCAAATGAAGAAAAACACACAAAGCAGCTGCATGGTACAACCCGTGCACTGCTTGCAACAATGATTGAAGGCTGCTCCAACGGCTATACAAAGGTGCTCAAGGTAGTCGGTATCGGTTACCGTGCAGCTCTTGCTGGTAACAAGGTTACATTGAATGTCGGTTTCTCCCATCCGGTTGAACTGAATGTACCAGAAGGTGTAACAGTTACAGTTCCTGATGCAAACACAATCAACGTTGCTGGTATTGATAAGCAGATTGTTGGTCAGTTTGCTGCAAATGTCAGAGCTGTCAAGAAGCCTGAACCATATGGTGGAAAGGGTATCCGCTATGTGGATGAACATGTACGCCGTAAGGAAGGCAAGACTGCTTCTGCTAAGAAGTAATGGGAAGGAGAGAGAAACATGCTGAAGAAAACAAAGAAAAATGAAGAGCGTATCCGCCGTCATAAGCGTGTACGCAGAGTCGTCAGCGGTACTCCCGACTGCCCAAGACTCAATGTATTCCGCTCTAATGCCAACATCTTTGCACAGGTCATCGATGATACTACAGGCAACACACTGTGTGCTGTAAGCTCCCTTGACCTCAAGCTTGAAAACGGCGGTAACGTCGAAGCAGCCAAGAAGGTCGGTGCTGCAATTGCTGAAAAGTGCAAGGAAAAGAATATCGAAGCTGTCCGTTTCGACCGTGGCGGCTATGTATATCATGGAAGAGTCCAGGCTCTTGCTGACGCTGCAAGAGAAGGCGGACTCAAGTTCTAAGGAAGGAGATCAACAATGCCAACTGAAAATGTAACAGAGCAGCGCGCAAACAATGCAGCGCGTCCTGATAAGGGCAACCGTGGTCCGCGTAAACCTTTCAGAAAGCGTGAACCAAAGGAATTTGAAGACGTCGTTGTCTCCATCAACCGTGTTTCCAAGACAACAAAGGGTGGTCGTACAATGCGTTTCGCAGCTCTTGTTGTCGTCGGTGACAAGAAGGGCAGAATCGGCTTCGGTATGGGCAAGGCATCTGAAGTTCCAGATGCAATCAAGAAGGCTAACGAAGCTGCTGTCAAGAATGTATTCAGAGTCAACCTCGTTGACGATAACAGAACTGTTCCACATGCAGTCAAGGGTAAGCATGGTGCTTCCAGCGTTTACCTGCAGCCAGCTGCACCTGGTACTGGAGTTATCGCCGGTGGTGCAGTCAGATCCATTCTTGAGCTTGCTGGTATTTCCGATGTTCTTTCCAAGGTCATTGGAAGCCGTACATCTGTAAACGTAGTTTATGCAACACTCGATGCACTGAAGCAGATGCGTACAGTTGATCAGGTTGCCAAGCTCCGCGACAAGAAAGTCGCTGAAATGAGATAAGGAGGAGGCTCACAATGAAACTGAATGAAATGAAGCCAAATGCTGGTGCCCGTTTCGTTTCCAAGAGAATTGGACGTGGCCAGGGTTCCGGTACAGGTAAGACTTCCGGAAAGGGTCAGAAGGGTCAGAACTCCAGATCTGGTGGTGGCGTAGCTATCGGTTTCGAAGGTGGTCAGACACCATTCTTCAAGAGAATGCCGAAGCGTGGTTTCACAAACTACACCCGTAAGGAATATGCTTGTGTCAACGTTGAACAGCTCAACAAGTTCGAAGACGGTGTCACAGTAGATTATGAATCCCTGAAGGCTGCTGGTCTTGTCAAGAAGCGCCTTGATGGTGTCAAGATTCTCGGCAATGGCAAGCTTGAAAAGAAGCTCACTGTCAAAGCTGAAAAGTTTTCCAAGACTGCCCTGAAGGCAATTGAAGAAGCAGGCGGAAAAGCAGAGGTACTCTGAAATGCTGCGGACGTTCGTCAGTCTGTTTAAGAACAAGGAGATCCGTAACAAGATCTTCTTTACGCTTGCGATGCTTCTGATCTACCGGGTCGGTGCAGCAATTCCAGTTCCTGGAGTTGATTCCGTTGCGCTTTCAGAACAGATTTCGGACAATTCCATCCTCAGTATGATGAACATGCTCGGTGGTGGTGCTCTGGAACAACTCTCCATCTTCGCGATGGGTGTTACGCCATACATCACCTCCAGCATTATCATTCAGCTGTTGAGTATGGATGTTATCCCGGCACTTTCTGAATGGGCTAAGTCCGGTCAGACAGGAAGACAGAAGATTGAGAAAACAACACGTTATCTCAGTGTTGTCCTCGCATTTGTGCAGGCATTTTCTCTTGTTTACGGATTTGACAAGCAGTATTCAATTCTCGAATCTTCCGCTCTCTCAGCATATCTGTATACAGCAACCGTCCTTTGTGCAGGATCCGCATTCCTTGTATGGATTGGTGACCGTATCAGTATGAAGGGAATTGGTAACGGTATTTCGATGATCATCTTCGGTGGTATCGTTTCCAACATGCCGTCTCAGTTCACCCAGGTTTACAGCATCCTGGTGGGCGGCAGCTCAAATGGAGAAGTCTTCAATGGCGCTCTCCAGTTTGCTCTGTACTGCTTCATGGTTCTTGTCATCATCATCTTTGTCGTCATCATGGAGACAGCGGTGCGCAAGATCCCGATCCAGTATACAAACAGTATCAGTACAAGAGGTATGAAGAATGATGTTACATTCCTTCCTCTCAAGATAAACAGCGCATCGGTTATTCCGGTCATCTTCGCTTCCAGCATCATGACCGCACCACAGATTGTCATCAGTTTCTTCAATACAGAACTGTATACGAAACTGAGTTCATTCCTAGCGCTGAATACACCGGTGGGTCTTGGCATCTATGCTGTATTGACCATACTGTTCACATTCTTCTATACAGACCTGCAGGTTGATCCGGAAAAGATGGCAGACAATCTCAAAAAGTCTGATGCCTATATTCCGGGTATCAGACCAGGTGCAGATACAAAGAAATATCTGCACAAGGTATTGAACCGCATCACCGTTCTCGGCGCAATCGGACTTACGATTGTCGCAGTCCTGCCGTATCTGCTTCCAATGTTCACAAGCATCCCATCCTCAGCTGCAATTGGCGGCACCGGTATTATCATCGTTGTCGGTGTAGCAAAGGAAACAATGGGACAGCTCAAAGGACAGCTCACACAGAAGCAATACCATGGATTCCTTAACTGAATGAAGGAGGACGGAAAATGAATATCCTGATCATGGGTCCCGCAGGAGCAGGCAAAGGTACAATGAGCGACCTGATCCTCAAGGAGTACGACATTCCGCATATTTCCACAGGCGATATGCTGCGTGAGAATGTGCGCAACAACACAGACCTTGGCAAAGAAGCTAAGTCCTATATGGATGCCGGCAAGCTTGTACCGGACGCTGTCATCAATGCCATGGTCGAAGCAAGACTGCAGGAAGCTGATTGTCAGAAGGGTTATCTTCTCGATGGTTTCCCAAGAACACTGGTTCAGGCCGAAAAATTTGCAGAAATTTCACAAAAAATCGGAAAACCAGTTGAATGTGTACTGGCACTTGATGTAGACTTTAACCTGCTCAAGGAGCGTATCACGGGACGCCGTGTATGCAGTAAGTGCGGAGCAATTTATCACATTCATAATCATCCAAGTAAAGTTGAAGGCGTATGTGATGTCTGTGGTGGTGCATTAAAGCAGCGCTCAGATGACACAGTGGAAAAGCTGACACAGCGCATGGATGAATATGATAACAGCACAAAGCCGGTCATTGATTTCTATGATCAGAAAGGTGTCGTAGCACACATCGATGCATCCCAGAAACCGGAAGATGTGTTCAATGACATCAAAGAGGCTTTAGGAAAGATTGGTTAAGTAGAGTTCAGAGCGGATTGGTCTCAATCCGCTTCTGGTCTCATTAATTACTAGGGAGAGTAAATGTCAAAACAGGACGTAATTGAAATCGAAGGTGTTATTACTGACACACTTCCTAATGCCAACTTCAAGGTGAAACTTCAAAATGGAATGGAGATCCGAGCTCACGTTGCTGGTAAAATCCGAATGAATTACATTCGCATTTTACCGGGAGACAGGGTCACAGTCGAAATTTCACCATATGATTTAACACGTGGGCGTATCACATACAGACACAAATAAGTCTCATTCGTATTTGTCCGGGAGGTTAAAAAAATGAAAGTAAGACCTAGCGTAAAACCAATTTGTGACAAGTGCAGAGTTATCAAGCGCAAGGGCGTTGTAATGGTAATCTGCGAGAACCCAAAGCATAAGCAGAGACAGGGTTAATTTGGAGGAAGAAAGATTATGGCACGTTTTGCTGGTGTAGATATTCCGAACAACAAACAGGTCGGAATTTCTCTTACCTATATTTACGGCATCGGCCGTTCTACAGCGAAGAAAATTCTTGCTGATGCAGGTGTTGACGAAACAATCCGTGTTAAGGACCTGACAGAAGCGCAGGAAACAGCTATTCGTCAGCAGATTGACGCAATCAAGACAGAAGGTGACCTTCGTAGAGAAGTTGCTCTGAACATCAAGAGACTGATGGAAATCGGCTCTTACAGAGGCCTTCGTCACAGAAGAAGTCTGCCGGTCCGCGGTCAGAGAACACGTACAAATGCCCGTACACGTAAGGGTCCGCGCCGTACAGTAGCAAACAAGAAGAAGTAAGCAGGAGGACATTAGAATGCCAACAAAGAAGAACAATGCAGCTAAAACTCGTAAGAGAAAAGCTCGCAGAAATGTGGCGAAGGGTGTCGCTCACATTCATTCAACATTTAATAACACAATCGTTACAATTGCTGATGAAGCAGGTAACGTTATTTCCTGGAGTTCTGCAGGTGCTCTTGGTTACAAGGGTTCCCGTAAGTCCACACCTTATGTTGCACAGCTTTGTGCAGAAGCTGCTGGTAAGGCAGCAGTTCAGCAGGGTATGAAGACTGTTGAAGTAAATGTTAAGGGTCCGGGTCCGGGCCGTGAAGCTGCTGTCAGATCTCTTCAGACTGCAGGCCTTGAAATTACAGTGATCAATGATGTAACACCGATCCCTCATAACGGCTGCCGTCCGCCAAAGAGACCTCGTGGCTAAGCATTAGAATAAAGGAGGATGTTGCATGCAAAAGTTTGAACGCGCCGATTTCGAAGTACAGGAATTCAATGAATCTGAAAATTATGCAAAGTTCGTTCTTTCCCCACTGGAAAGAGGTTTCGGTACAACAATCGGAAACGCACTTCGCAGAGTTCTGCTGTCCTCCCTGCCGGGAGCTGCGGTATTCTCTATCAAGGTAGATGGTGTTTACCATGAATTCACTACTATCCCGGGCGTAAGAGAAGATGTCTCCATGATCATTCTCAAGCTCAAGCAGCTGATTATGAAGATTGAAGACGATGAAGTTTATACACTGCAGATCTCCGCAAAGGGACCATGTGTTGTAACAGCCGGGGATATTATCTGCCCTGCTCAGGTAGAAATCCTGAATAAAGATCTCGAGATTGCGCATCTTGAGGTTGGAACAAGTCTTGAGATGGAACTGAAAGCCAAGAATGGCAGAGGTTACGTCAGCGCAGATATCAATAAACAGCAGAATGTTGGTTCTTCCCAGGGAATTGGCACTGTCTATACTGACTCCATTTATACACCAATCGAGAAGGTCGCTTATACAGTTGATCCTGCTCGTGTTGGTCAGGACGTTAAATATGACGCACTGACAATGGAAATCATGACAGATGGTTCTATTACCCCGCAGAAGGCACTTGCTATGGCTGCCAGAATTCTGATTGATCATCTTGATCTGATTGCAGGCATCAATGAAGATGTCCTCAACATGGAAGATGTTCTGAAGGAAGGCGGACAGGAAGTTACCAGCAAGGGACAGCAGATGATGATTGAAGACCTCGATCTCTCCGTACGTTCCTATAACTGCCTGAAGCGTGCAGGCATCCAGACAGTGGATGAACTGACACAAAAGACCGAGGATGAAATGATGAGAGTCCGTAACCTCGGTAAGAAATCTTTGAAAGAGGTTAAGGATAAGCTCACAGAACTCGGACTGAGCTTCAAGTCCTTTGACTGATAGGAGGAACATACAATGTGGAATCGCAAATTCGGCAGAACAGCTGATCATCGTAAAGCAATGCTGAGAAATCTTGCTACATCTGTTATTCTCTATGGCAAAATCGAAACAACTGAAGCTAAGGCAAAGGATCTTCGCTCTGTTGTTGACGAACTGATCACACTTGGCAAGAAGGGTGACCTTGCTGCGAGAAGAAGAGCTGCTGCTTATCTCCGTAATGTAACGGATGAAAAGACAGGCATGACTGTAGTACAGAAGCTTTTCAATGAAATTGCGCCTAAGTATGCAGACCGTAATGGTGGATATACACGTGTTGTCAAGACAGGTGTCCGCAACGGTGATGCTGCTCCAATGGCATATATTGAACTGGTCTAAGCACTGCATAAGCTGTTTTATCAGGCAATGTCTGGTAATACAGCTTTTTTTGTTGGTGAACACTCTATGAATTCTTCTCTTACAGACCCATAATGCAGGCAAAGTATGGTATTGTTGTAGAACAAGAGGTACACATGAGAACAGATTACGAAAGCGGATTGTTACAGGTATCTGCTGCCATCCAAAACTACTATGGAATTGATACAGGTTACAGGGCAGATGAAACAGTCAAAGCATGGCTTGACGACCATGGTTTTCGTTGTGTCATCGTACTTCTTGTGGATGCTATGGGCTCCTATATTCTCAACAAACTGCTGGAAAGGGATACCTTTCTGCACCAGTACAAAGCTAAATCCATGATGTCTGTCTTTCCTCCAACGACCACTGCAGCGACAACCAGTCTATTAACAGGCAAAAGTCCTGCAGAAAATGGCTGGCTTGGATGGAACCAGTATTTTGAAGAACTGGATGACCATGTCATTCTCTTCCTGGAACAGTCTTACTATGGAAAAGAGAAGTATCCTGGTTTTGTACAAAAGTCATTACCGGTCACCTGGATCATGGATAAGCTGCGGGCAAAAGGCATTCATGCGGAAAGTGTATGGCCTTCATTTGGCAAAGAGAACCCATGTGAGACATTTTCTGAAGTTTGTGAGAAGACTAAGCAATTGTCTATGGAACAGGATGTCCGTTTCATCTATGCCTATTGGGATGGCTTTGATGACCTCATGCACATAAATGGAACAGAAGCGCCTGTTGTATATGAGACATTACGGCATATTGATGACGAGATTACCCATCTTGCTTACCAGCTAAGAGAAGATACAGGACTATTGATTCTGGCGGACCATGGTATGGTGGATATGGCGGCATATGATCTTGCAAAGGATAAGGAGTTATGTGCTTTATTCCGACATAAACCAGCCCTTGAACCAAGAGCAACGGCATTCTATATCCGTGAGGAGAAACTTTCCCGCTTCGAAGCATTGTTCCATGAACGGTTTGGCAATGCATTTGAACTATTGCGGCAACAGGATGTGATTCAACAAAGGGTATTTGGTCCAGGTATCATGGAAAGACATCTGGCTGAGTTTACTGGAGATTACCTGGCTGTCGCCAACACACCGCTTTCGTTTACCTATGGCAAAAAGGCGATGAAAGCTCACCATGCGGGTGGTATGGAAGAAGAGTTGATGATCCCACTGATTCTCTATCCGCAAAGAAGAAAAGATGTTTATAATGAAACAAATGAGAAAAACAGAAATTGTATGGATATGCATTCTGCCTTTGCTTGTGACGGGATGCACGAAGAATAACGAACAGCCACTACCATCTGCAGTTGCTATTGTGCAGCCGGTCAGTGGTGATGTCTATAACCAGTATCAGAGTGCTGTAGAAAACAGAACGGCTGTGGATAGTTATACCATCACGGTAACCAACAGGTATGATATGCATTACTCAGATGATACGATGTCTGCCTATGACATGGATGAAGTACTGCAATGGGATGGTGAGACCGCACATCTCTATCAGAATATTGATTCCAATGGACTCAGGCAGTCATTTGATGGCTACTACTATGGTGGAAGGTTGTACAACACGTATAACAACATCACCTACTATGAGGATATGTCGTTTGAACAGCTGGAAGAGAATATGCTTGTGCCAGTTGAACCAATTGTCTTCCCAGAGGACATGATAGAAGATATCAAAGGTGGCAGGGATGAAGATGGCAATATGAGTTATGTCATCACCCTGAAGGAAGAATACCGCGCAGACCAATTCAAAGAACGATATGACCAGTATGGTCTTGATGCCTATGATGGATTTGTGGTAAATGATGGAAAGATCACGGTATCCTTTGATGAAGATGGTCATTTTGTCAAAGAACATGCTGTATTTGATACAGAAGTGACTCTTTCTTCTGAGGTTGTACAGGTCATCTATGAATCAGATGTTAATGTGGTGAACATCAATGAGACAACGGTTTCACTGAGTGATGAACAGCGGAATGAACAGGCCGCATATGTGAGCTTTGAAGAGATCGATACAGACAGTATTGAGACATTGACTTCAGATGATGATTCACCAGAGGATACAGTTACAGATACATTCAAAAAGAGACTTGTGAACAGACTCAATTATGAAGAGCAGGAAGATGGAACATATCTTTCTTCCTTCAACCAGGACAATGAGTCGTATATGGTCGATTTTGATAACCATATCTTTGAATATTCGAACCGTACGATCCATTATATATATAACTGGAAGAGTGACACCGGACAGATGGGCGCATGTTCATTGGATTTCACCAATGGCGTAGAGAGCAGTGATTGTCAGGATTCCACCCTGGAAGCGATCCGGGATGTGAAATCATGGCTGGAAATGGAGCTGTACTATTGCGGATTGACGTTGGAAGATCTGCAGAGTGAAGCATAAAAGAAAGAGGAGTTTATGAGAGCAGTTATTTCAGTGGTCGGGAAGGACAGACCCGGCATCCTTGCGTATGTCGCAACGTATTGTGCAGAACGTAACATCAATATTACTGATGTGACACAGCGTGTTCTGCAGGATTTGTTTACGATGATTATGACCGTTGAGGTTCCGGAGAATCTTGAGGGTTCTTTCAATGAACTGGTCAGTGAAATTGAAAAGAGTGGCGATGAACAGGGTTTGAAGATTCATCTGATGCATGAAGGTATCTTCAATTCCATGCATACAATCTGAAGAGGGTTTTATGGCAATACGAGAGAATAATATTCTGGAAACCATCCGCATGATTGATGAAGAATGCCTTGATGTAAGAACCATCACAATGGGCATTTCGCTTCTAGATTGTGCAGATAGTGATATTGATAAATCCTGTGAGAAAATCTATAACAAGATTACAACAAAGGCAAAAGACCTTGTCCAGACTGCGCATGATATCAGTGCGCAATATGGTATTCCGATTGTCAACACCCGCATCAGTGTGACACCAATATCTTTACTGGTTTGTGCCTCTGGTGGAGACCCTGTCAAATATGCAAAGGTATTGGACAAAGCAGGTAAAGCTGTAGGCGTGAATTTTATTGGTGGTTATAGTGCTCTTGTGCAAAAGGGTATGACACCAGGTGAGGAAGCACTGATTCGTTCTATACCACGTGCCCTTGCGGAAACAGATATTGTCTGTTCATCAGTGAATATCGGCTCTACAAAAGCCGGTATCAATATGGATGCAGTAAAGCTGATGGGACAGATTGTTAAGGAGTCTGCAGAACTGACGAAGGATAACAACTGTTTTGGAGCTGCCAAGCTTGTTGTCTTCTGCAATGCCGTGGAAGATAATCCATTTATGGCAGGTGCCTTCCATGGTGTCAGTGAAGCGGATTGTGTCATCAACACAGGTGTTTCCGGACCTGGTGTTGTGCGCATGGCAATCAAGGAAGCTGGTAAGGACAAGACCATGGATGAGATTGCGGAAATCATCAAGAAGACAGCCTTCAAGGTTACAAGAATGGGACAACTTGTCGGTATGCTGGCATCAGAGAGACTTGGCGTGCCATTTGGCATTGTGGACCTTTCCCTGGCACCAACACCTGCCGTAGGAGACTCTGTAGCCCATATTCTTGAAGAAATTGGTCTGGAAACTTGTGGAGGTCCAGGCACAACAGCCTGCCTTGCTATGTTAAATGATGCTGTGAAAAAAGGTGGTGTCATGGCATCAGGTTCTGTTGGTGGACTTTCTGGCGCATTTATTCCGGTCTCAGAAGACCAAGGCATGATTGATGCGGCAGAGAATGGTACACTCACCATTGAAAAACTCGAAGCCATGACAGCCGTATGTTCAGTAGGTCTTGATATGGTTATTATTCCTGGCGATACAACTGCAGAAACCATTTCTGCCATCATCGCGGATGAAGCTGCAATTGGTATGATCAACAACAAGACTACAGCCTGCCGTCTGATTCCAGCAGTTGGTAAAGAAGCAGGTGATACATTAAACTTTGGTGGGTTGTTAGGATATGGTCCTATCATGCCTGTGAAGACAACAAAACCAGATGTGATGATCAATCGTGGTGGAAGAATTCCTTCACCGATTCATAGTCTGAAAAACTGATAGAGAAGGTCTTTCGAAGACCTTTTCTTTTTGCCATAATGTAGAAAAAGGAAGTGATAGTATGATCATCAAAGCATATATGGTACCCCATCCTCCTATTGCTATACCAGAAATAGGCAAGGAAGAAACAAAGCAGTGTGAAACAACGATCCAGTCTTTTCAAATGATCGCTAAGGAAATCGCAGTGCTTAAACCTGACACCATCATTGTTACCTCACCACATGCCACTATGTATCGTGATTACTTTGATATATCTGGTGGAGAAAGTGCCTATGGTGACTTTACACAGTTCCATTGTCCTGTTTCCATAGAAGTACAGTATGACATGGCATTCATCGATTGTCTCAAGCAAACATTACCAGAATCATTCCCAGCTGGTGATGAATATAACCGTGATGTAATGTTGGACCATGGAACGATGGTGCCATTGTATTTCATTGAGAAGGAATACAGTGACTTCAAACTGGTGAGAATAGGTCTTAGTGGTCTGCCATTGACCATGCACTATGCGCTTGGTATGGGCATACAGAAAGCTGCTGAACAATTAGACAGAAGAATTGTCTTTATTGGCAGTGGTGATCTTTCGCATTGCCAGAAAGCGGATGGTCCATATGGTTACCATAAGGAAGGTCCTGCTTATGATGAAAAGATCATGAAGACGATGGGCACTGCAGCATTTGATGAATTATTCGACTATCCTCATGCTTTTCTTGATGCGGCAATGGAATGTGGGCATCGTTCGTTTGTCATCATGGCAGGGGCATTGGATGGTATAGCACTTTCTACACATGTGTATAGCCATGAAGCACCATTTGGTGTTGGTTATGGTTTTGTTTCCTTTACACCAAAAGGTAAAGATGAGAGCCGTCATTTCCTTTCTTTGTATGAAGAAAAGGAAAGAGAAAAGATAACCACAAAGAGAAAGACAAGCGATCTGTATGTGACACTTGCTTATGAAGCAGTCGAAGCATGGGTGAAACAAAGAACACGGATCATGCCACCAGAAGAGGTGAAAGGACGTGCTGGCGTGTTTGTTTCCATTCATGAACATGGCCAGTTACGTGGCTGTATTGGAACCATCAGTCCTTGTTATGACAATATTGCCCGGGAAATTATAGAGAATGCTATCAGTGCATGTTCAAGGGATCCACGGTTCAATCCAATTACTGAAGAGGAATTGCCATATCTGGAAATCTCGGTAGATGTCCTTGGTGAAGCAGAAAGAATAGAGGATATGCGGCAGTTAGATCCAAAGAGATATGGAGTGATCTGCAGTACACCTGATGGAAGAAGGGGGGTGTTATTACCAGACCTCGAAGGAGTGGATACGGTAGAACAGCAGGTGAAGATTGCCTGTCAGAAAGGTGGTATTGATCCACATGATGAAGATGTTATATTTGAGCGGTTTGAGGTAGTACGCCATGTCTAATATCATCTGTACCTGTTGTCCACATCATTGCCATATTCCAGAAGGAAAAACAGGTTTATGCAGGGCAAGAAGAAATGAAGAAGGCAGGAATGTCTGTGCAAACTATGGGAGAATTACTTCTCTTGCGCTTGATCCAATTGAAAAGAAACCATTGGCACATTTCTACCCGGGTTCAATGATTGTGTCCTGTGGCAGCTATGGCTGTAACCTTGCCTGTCCATTTTGTCAGAACAGTTCTATTTCCATGTGCGATGAAAACCATGTGCACTGGCAATACATATCACCAGAGGAAATGAAAGACATTGTCATGGGACAGAGAGACAGTAGTGGTCTTGCTTTTACGTACAATGAACCGTTGATCAGTTTTGAATATATTGTGGATTGTGCAAAGCTTTTAAAACCACTGGGGAAGAAGATTGTACTTGTGACAAATGGCATGATAGAAAGAAGTATCATAGAAACTTTACTGCCTTATGTGGATGCGATGAATATTGATTTAAAGGGTGACAGAGACTTCTATGCAAAAGAATTACATGGTTCCTATGATGTGGTAAAGGAAAACATTTCCTTATGTGCAAAGCACTGTCATGTGGAAGTGACGACACTTGTCATACCGGGAAAGAATGATGATGTGAATTGGATTGAAGAACAGGCTAAGTTTCTTTCATCATGCAACCCGGAAATTGTCTATCATCTGACAAAGTACTTTCCACGGTATAAGTATGAAATACCACCGACAGAGAAGGCAGTGTTATATGCATTGCGGGATGTTGCACAAAAGCATCTGCGTTATGTACAATTGGGGAATATATGAAAGAGTTGTTGGAAAGTATTCATGACAAAGCAAGGAATGCACATGTGCCGATCATGAAAGATGATGGCATGGATTTGTTATGTGCATTCATTGAAGAACATACAGAAATCCGGGACATTCTCGAATGTGGAACAGCTGTTGGTTATTCGTCTATGCGCATGGCTTCAATCCGATGGGATATGACGGTAGATACATTGGAAGTGATGCCTGCAATGTATGCACAGGCAGTGAAGAATATTGAAGATGCTGGTTTATCAGACCAGATTCATTGTTATCTTTGTGATGCGGCAGAGTTTGTGACAAAGAAACAATATGATCTGATTTTCATCGATGCCGCAAAGTCACAATACAGAAGATATATGGAACATTTCTGGAAAAACAGCAGGATTGGTACATATTTCATTTTTGATAATCTCAATTTCCATGGCATTGTGGATAATGAGTCTTTGAGTGGTAACAGAAGTACCATCCAGATGGTACATAAGATCAAAAAGTTCCGTGAACACCTCTTGAACGATAGGCGTCTTGAAACAACGTATTATGGTGACAGGGGAGATGGCATAGCCATTGCAAAAAAAGTGAAAGAAATTTGAAGAACTTTTGAGGGATTTTCGATTTACTGGGTATCTATAAGGGTGTAAGGAGAATTTATTAATATGACAGTCAAGAAACAAGATTCACCCTTATCCCTTCTCTTTCGGGATAATACCATCGCAAAGGACCTCATCAATCATGTCCTTGCCTTTCCGGAAGAAATCCATGCTGAGGACCTGCCAGAAGGCGATACCCGGGAAACCGGAAAGTATGAGACAGGTCTGAAAAGCTTCTTCCGCACACGATACAGGGATGTGAAAGCGGATTCTGATTGTTGGCATGGAAAACCAGCAGCGCCCGAATCCGATAATGACACTGCGGGTGCTGGAAGGAGAAGTGCTGGATTACCTGCGGCAGTATTCTGATATCCGCATGAAGCACCGAAGGGAATGGAAGGATGAAAACGGAAAATCCCATAAGCCAAAAGGAATTGACTTCTATGAGTACAAAGAAGGTTTCCTGTGGACGGACAGACTGATACCCGTCACGACCATTGTTCTGTATTGGGGCAGAGTACCGTGGCGGGGACCAAGACACTTCAAGGGAATACTGGATGATAGTGAAGATGTAAGGACCATAGATCTTGAAATGGTTGTACTGGATGTATGCCGGATGAGTGATGAAGAAATCAAGACATGGGACATGGATCTCAGGACAGTATTCTGGTTCACAAAGTATGCACAGGACATGGATAAACTGCTATGCTATATGAAAGAAAACAAAACCATGTAGAAAATGTACCTGAACTGGTCTATGATGCAATTGAAAGTACAACAGGATCAAAGGCACTAAAGCTGTTGAAGTCAAAAATGATAACAGAGGAAGGAGAAGTCATTATGAAATCTGGAATTGATAAGTGGGGCGATGCAAGAGAAAGAGCTGGCAGAAAAGAAGGTAAGGAAGAACAGGCACGGAGTACTGCCCTTGCGATGGCAAAGGATAATATGGACATCTCTAAAATAGCGCGCTATGTCAGAAAGAGAGTATCTACAATCCGCAAATGGATTGAGGAAGACAAGGCGCTGCAGATACAATAAGGGGAAAGAAAAAGAATGACGTTTGTCATTCTCCCTTTGTCACCTTATTGCTTGACGACATTGGATGCCTGAGGACCGCGGTCACTTTCTGTAATATCAAAAGTGACGGACTGTCCTTCATCCAGAGTTTTGAAACCTTCGCTCTGAATTGCGGAGTAGTGTACAAATACATCATTTCCATCATCAGTTGTGATGAATCCATACCCCTTTTCGGCATTAAACCATTTAACTTTGCCTGTTGCCATTCTGGATCTCCTATTCTATGTATCCCCTAATTGTCACATATTTTTAGCAACTATTTCGAATACATAAGAAAGATTATCACTCTCTTTTCCTGCATGCAAGTTTATGAAACTGCTTAAGAAACAGTTTTCGCATATTTTACATTTATTTTGAAAGAATGAAAGTGCGTTCAGTCTTTCCAAATATTTGCTGTTCCTATATAATAACGGCTGTAACAGCTGTGAAGGAAAGAGTAACTATAACAAAAAGCATAAAGAGAGCAGGGTATGGTGGAAAACTGTTGCTGAGGTATGGTGAACATGGTTCTGGAGCTGGTTCTGGGATAAGCAGAATCCGGAGACGTCCGTTAAAACATTGAGTGGTCTGTAGTTACAGGCAAGATAAAGGTGGTAACGCGTGCAATACGTCCTTTCAAAGGGACGTTTTTATTTTATTTGAAATGGAGGTTCACCATGGAGAACAAGGGAAAGTATTATCTGACAACAGCCATTGCCTACACCAGTGGCAAACCGCACATTGGCAATGTGTATGAAATTGTCCTTGCGGATTCTATCGCAAGGTACAAGAGAATGACTGGTTATGATGTCCGTTTCCAGACTGGTACGGATGAACATGGCCAGAAGGTGGAAGAAAAAGCAAAAGCAGCAGGTCTTTCACCAAAGGAATTTACAGACAAGGTAAGTGCGGTGATCAAGGAACAGTTCGATGTCATGAATGTTTCTTATGATCACTTTATCCGCACGACAGATCCTTATCATGAAAAACAGGTACAGAAGATCTTCCGCAAATTATATGACCAGGGCGATATTTACAAAGGCAAGTATGAAGGTATGTATTGCCAGGAGTGCGAAGCATTCTATACAAAGAGCCAGCTGACGGAAGATGGAAAGTGCCCGGTTTGTGGTCATGATGTCAAACCGATGGAAGAAGAAGCATATTTCTTCCGCATGAGCAAATATGCGGATCGTCTGATTCAGTATATTGAAGACCATCCGGAATTCATTCAGCCGGAAAGCCGCAAGAATGAAATGATCAACAACTTCCTGAAACCAGGTCTGCAGGACCTCTGTGTTTCCAGAACAAGTTTCTCATGGGGTGTTCCGGTAGACTTTGATCCAAAACATGTTGTTTATGTATGGATTGATGCGTTGACAAACTATATTACAGGTCTTGGCTATGACTGTGATGGCAACCATGATGCCCTCTATAAGAAGTACTGGCCAGCAGATCTGCATCTGATCGGCAAGGACATTGTCCGCTTCCATACCATTTACTGGCCAATTATGTTGATGGCACTTGGTGAACCATTACCAAAACAGATCTTTGGTCACCCATGGCTATTGACAGGTGACTCCAAGATGAGCAAGTCCGCAGGAAATGTTATCTATGCGGATGATCTTGTCAGTCTGTTTGGTACAGATGCAGTGCGTTTCATCATGTTACATGAAATGCCATTTGCCCAGGATGGACATGTCACCTATGAACTGATGGTAGAAAGAATCAATGCGGATCTCGCCAACAACCTTGGCAATCTCGTCAACCGTACATTGTCCATGCAGAACAAGTATTTCAATGGACTTGTTGCCAACCCGCATGAAGATGCGCCAGTGGATGAAGATCTGAAGAAGACAGTGCTTTCTTCTGTCGATGCAGTTGAAGAAAAGATGAATGAACTCCGTGTTGCGGATGCGATGGAAGTCATCCTCGACCTCTTCAAGCGTTGCAACAAATATGTTGATGAAACGATGCCATGGGCACTTGCCAAAGATCCGGAACAGATTGGCAGACTGGCAACAGTTCTCTACAATCTGCTCGAATCTGTAAGAATTGGTGCAGTGCTGTTAAAGCCATATCTCCCAGAGACTTCTGAAAAGATTCTCAAGTCCCTGCATACATCCTTCACAGACTATGATTCCATCCATGAATTTGGCATGCTTGAAACTGGTCTTGAAATCACAAAGAAACCGGAAATTCTCTTTGCCCGTCTGAATGAAAAAGAAGTCATGGACAAGGTGAAGGTCATTGAAAAGAAGATTGCGGCAGAAAGAAGAACAGAAACTGCCAGAACAAATGAAGTCGAGATTTCTGATTTTGAAAAGCTCGACCTGCGCGTTGGCAAGGTTCTGTTCTGTGAAAGACATCCACAGGCTGACAAGCTCTACATTCTGAAAGTGGATGTTGGTGAAAGTGAACCAAGACAGATTGTTTCCGGTCTTGCGTCCAGCTATACACCTGGTCAGGTGATGGGCAAGAATATTGTTGTCATCGCCAACCTCAAACCGGCAAAGATCAGAGGTGTTGAATCAAGAGGTATGCTGTTAGCAGGAAAGAATGGCAAGGAAATTGCTGTTGTGGAAGTCAATGGTCTTGAACCAGGCACAAAAATTTCCTGATAAGAGGATGCTCTGACTGTTGTCGGGGCATCTTTTGTTTTACAATAAGTAATATGAAGAAATTTACGATATGTAACAGACCTGATGAACAGTCACTTGCTCTGGCGGATGTGATACGCATAAGTCTGAATGAAGCAGGTCAGATGGAAAATGAAAAACAGCCAGATGTCGTTTTTGTCATTGGTGGAGATGGCACATTTATCTATGCGGTGCATAAGTACATGGACCAGCTCGACCATGTGCAGTTCTATGGCATTCATACAGGTACACTCGGGTTTTATACGGACTACCGTGACTGTGATCTGGAAGAATTCATGACGGCATATTTAACGGGAGAATGCACAGAAATTACGTATCCATTGCTCGAAGCGGTTTTTGATGACAAGAAAGAACTGGCAATCAATGAAATACGTATCGAAAATGCGGCCAGGACACAATACATGAAAATCTATGTCAATGGCAGAAAGTTTGAAGAATTCCGCGGTACGGGTATCTGTGTCTGTACACAGCTTGGCTCCACTGCCTATAACCGTTCACTAGGCGGGGCGGTGATCCAGGAAGGACTGCGGTTTATCGAAATGACGGAAATTTCCGGCATTCACCATATCAAATACAGGTCACTTGGTTCCCCGATTGTCATGTGTGAAAACACCCGCCTTGCCTTTGTCTCCGATTCGTTTGATGGTGCACTTCTCGGGGTGGATTCTGATGTCATTGAATTAAATGGTGTATCCCGCATTGAAATGCACATTTCTTCTACCCATAAGGTGCGTATGCTGCGGGGCAGAAACGTGAACTACTTTGATCGTCTCAAGAGTCTGTTTTAGGATGGGAAGTGAAAGCTATGTTGAAATTGTGGCATTCTTTATATGATGTTCTCAAAGTACCATTACTCATCATTCTTGTTGGCATGATGATGGTGGGGACAGGATCATTGCTCATCAGCAGCACATTCGATTCCCTCTATGTCATCAATGTGCCAGTGCTTGTTATGGTGGGAAGAATCCTTTCCACTACAGGTGCGTTCATCGTTGCAAACTTTCCTTTGTTCATTATGCTGCGGCTTGTGACAAGAAAGGCAGGGTCTTCTGTAACCGTACCATGTGCACTATGCGGTTATGTTGCCTTTGCGGTATCGACGATGCTTATTGACAATGAAGGGCTTCCTGCCTATGCCTTTAAGGAAATACTTGGCATATCTCTGCAATTGCCAGGGACATATTCCAGTGCATCCTCAGTTGTCTATCCATTGGATACAGGTATTGTTGGAGCACTATGTACAGCAGGTATTGTTCTTCTTCTGTATCACAACAGACAACCAAAAAAGCACAATGCTCTTTCCCATATTCTCACCCGTTCAACGTGGTTTTTCTTTATCACCATTGTGCTTTGTGCATTGGCAGGTGCAGCTGTTGCGTTTCTATGGCATTATTTCTATGCCATCATCGCCCGCATCATCACCGTGATCACAGTAGATACCGCAAATCCTGTCAATCTTTCCCTCTATGGTGTAACAGACAGAATTCTCACCATTTTGAACCTCAATAACCTCATCCGCACACCATTCTGGTATACTGGTGCAGGTGGTTCATGGATTGCGGAAAGCGGCACAAGCATTGCCGGGGATGTCAGTATCTGGACAGCACAGACATCTTCTGGTGTATTTACTGGTATGAGCGGCAGGTTTATCACAACGTATTATGTGTTGAATATCTTTACTGTGCCGGCATTGTTATGGGCAATGTTCTCTGTACAAAATGACAAAGAAAAGAAGAAAAAGCAGTTTTTCTTCGTTCTCATCCTGACATTGTTCTCCATGTTCACCGGCATTCTTCTGCCTGTAGAACTATGCCTGCTGCTATTTGCGCCATTGTTATTTGTGATGCATTGTGCGGTAAGTGGTTTGTTGTTCGCCCTGTTGCAGAGTCTGCAGATCTATATCGGCTATAATGCCCCCAATGGTCTTTCATCCGGCATCATGCCAGGGTCATTGATGGAACTGTTCACCTATCTTTCCAATCCTGGTGTACAGGAGAAATTGTCCATGTTTGTCCTTGTTGGCATATGCATAGCGGTGTTCTACTTTGTCATGACACGGTTCTATTTCCGCCATATGGCAATTGATCTCTTCCATACCGGCAGGAAGGAAAAGATGGTTCATGCAATGGTGGAAGCACTTGGTGGGGCTGCCAATATCCATCGTGTCACATCAACGATCTCCTCTGTATGTATAGATGTATTTGAGGAAGAGCGGGTGGATGAAACAAAGCTGCTGGCTGCCGGGGCTGTCTATGTAGAACATACCGGGGACAGATTCATTGTCCATGTCACTGAAGCCAGTACCATGATCCGGATTGGTCTTGAGAAGAAAAGACAGGCAGTTGTCAGAGATGTATGATAGCCATGGTGTTTTGAAAAAGCGACAAACATTGTATAATGCTGTAATGAACAGGAAATGAGGTGGAATTATGCCGCAAAACAAATATTCACAGGAAGATGTCCGCATCATTCTTCGGGCTGCCCTCAAAGGAGATCGCGAGGCAGCAGTCACACTTCTTCAAAACTATACAAATGAGATGTACTTTGCTGCAAGGCTGTATCTGGAAGACAAGACAGATGCCAAAAAGACAGTACAGCTGGCATTTAACACAGCCTATACACGTCTTCAGGAAGCAGAAACTGAACAGGACTTTGCCAAATGGCTGCGTTCTATTGTCAGGGAATGTGCAGTTAAGAGAATTTCCCCATTACAGGCGGAAACAGCAGAAGTACCATACAGCACAGAGGATGAAAGGGTGAGTGGTGATCTCTCCCTGCCGGATGAAAAAACATGCCGGAAATATCTGTTACAGGGTTTTGGTGTATTTACCCCTGAAGAAAGAATTGTTGCCGCCATGCGGTATTATGATCATCTGACGGTGGACCATATTGCCAGAATTCTCAATACATCCCGTGGACATGTTGAAGACTGGCTGTCATGTGGCAAGGAAGCATTGCATCGTTCAGGTATTCTGATTGGCAGAATCATTGCTTTGATCAATGCCATCAATGATGTACCTGCGGAAGTGGAAGAATCCTATGCACCACGCCATGCTTCAAGTGCTGTTGTCTTCCCGGAAGATCCGGATAATGAAAATACTTCATTCCGCAATTTCCGTGATCTTTCCAATGAACCATTGCCGGAAGTTGAAGAAGAGAAGAAGGTTGAAGAGCCAGTTGAAAGAAACATGGAAGAATCAAAGGGCACCATTGTTCTTCCACGCATGAGTGAAGTCAGTGCACCAAAGGTTGCGCCGATTGAGGCAAAGGAAGAACCGGTGGAAAATGATGATGACGATGATGAAGAGGAAGAAGAAAACTCTGTAGTCACAACAGTGATCATTGTTATTTCACTATTGATTCTGCTTGGTGCAGGTATATTCTTCCTGTATCAGTTCAAGCCGGGATTGTTCTCCTGGGTACCATTCCTTAACAGTTCTGAAACAGAACAGGTACCAGAAGAAACCGCAGTACCTACTGTTATTCCTACAGAAGCGCCAGTAACGGAAACACCAGTTCCAGAACAGCCGGTAACACCAGCGCAGCCAGAAACACCAACACTTGGAACAGTAACAGTTGTGGCAGAGGCACTCAATGTCAGATCAAGCGCATCGATGGATGGTGCCATTGTTGGTACAGTCAGTGCAAATGAACAGTATCAGGTATTGGAAACCTATAATGATGGTACACAGAACTGGTACAGAATTGGTGATGGACAGTGGATCACAGATGGTGGCCTTGGCTATGTCAACTATGTACAATGAGCCAAAGGGGGAGATCCCCCTTTTTTTATGGTAAAATCCAGGGTATGAAGGATACAGATAAAAAAATATATATCAAACTGTATATCATCATCGGGCTATGTGCACTGATATCGGTTGCGCTATTCGCGCTTTCTCTTGGGGGAGGCATAACAACCATCCATGAAACGCTTTCCCATACAAAGGAACCTGTTGTTTTAACACCAGAACCATCTGAAACACCGGTCAGTACACCTGAACCATCAGGAACACCTGTGCCGACACCTTCTCAGGTAATCGATACAACAAGTGATGACAGCCTGTTGCGCATTGTGAATCAGGAACACCCGATTGGCAGTGACTATGTACCATCTGATCTTATAGAAGTGTCTGTTTCATCCGAAGGTACGCAATACCTTCGTAAAGAAGCTGCTGAGAGTCTTCCGGCTATGTTTGCGGATGCTGAGAAAGCAGGTTTTGCACTACAGGTCATCAGTGGTTATCGCAGTTATGCATTTGAAGTAGAAAATGAAAAGACATTTATCGAGGCGTATGGAGAGGCATATGCCGCAAAGGTGGATTGTCATCCAGGAGCCAGTGAACACCAGCTTGGACTGCTTGCGGACTTTGGTACACGCGATGGATATTGCCGTCTTGATACATGCTTTTCAGGTACAGGGGCCAGTAACTGGCTGCAGGAAAATGCCTGGAAATATGGATGGATTGAAAGACATCCTGCAGGCAAAGAAGCAGTGACCGGTACGATGTATTCGCCATGGAACTACCGCTACGTTGGCAAGGCATTCGCAAAGGAGCTGTATGAATCAGGGCTGACGATGGAGGAGTATTTCCAGGTGTCACAACAGTCATAAATATTTCGTTGACAAACAAAATCATTTATTGTTTTATATTATGTGGTTTACGGCAAAGTGAAAAAGCAGGCAGAAAAATAACAGTAAAAATTGCATGACTTTTCGTGCAGCCATAGATCAAAATCAAATAGATAGAGAGAGGTGCGTATGAACAGACAGAACATCGCAATATGGAATCCTTCCCAGCTTGATGGTTTTTCTCATTCTGTGATGAACTCCCTTCGTTCTTCCAACAGCCTCAGTGTTTATGATAGTGACCGTTATGTTGTGTTTCCCGGATTCTGTGATGTGCATGTGCACTTCAGAGAGCCGGGTTTTTCATATAAGGAAACCATCCATACCGGATCACTTGCGGCTGCCCATGGCGGTTATACTGCCGTCTGTCCGATGCCAAATCTCAACCCGGTACCGGACAGTGTGGAACATCTCGAAGAAGAGCTCTCCATCATCAGAAAAGATGCGGTCATCAATGTATTGCCTTATGCCTCTATTACGGTTGGCCAGAAAGGCAAAGAAATTGCGGACCTGGAAGGTATGGCAGAACAGTGCATTGCCTTCAGTGACGATGGTCATGGTGTACAGGATGATGGCATCATGAAAGAAGCCATGATCCGGGCAAAGAAACTCGATAAGATGATCGTAGCCCATTGTGAGGTCAATGATCTGTTACATGGTGGATATATTCATGATGGACAATATGCAAAGGCACATGGCCATGATGGCATATGCAGTGCATCAGAATGGAAACAGGTAGAACGCGACATCCTGCTTTCCAAGGAAACAGGCTGTGCCTACCATGTATGTCACATTTCTACAAAAGAATCGGTGGAACTTGTCCGTCAGGCAAAGAAAGATGGCATTGATGTGACATGTGAGACAGGACCACATTACCTGATCTTTGATGACAGCGACCTCAAAGAAGATGGCTGGTGGAAGATGAACCCACCGCTCAGGGACAGAAGTGATCGTGAAGCATTGCTTGCGGGTGTGCTGGATGGCACAATTGACTGTCTTGCGACAGATCATGCCCCCCACAGTCTTGAGGAAAAGAGCCGCGGCTTGAAGGGCAGTGCCATGGGCATTGTCGGTCTTGAAACAGCCTTTGCGGCAGTGTATACAAAACTTGTCAGACCAGGTATCGTACCACTCGATACAATATTGAATATGTTAGTGGTAAATCCACGAAAGAGATTCCGCATTCCACTGGACAATGATTTCAGCATTTGGGATCTCAACGCAGTGAACAAAGTCAATCCGGACAGTTTCCTTTCCAAAGGCAGGGCAACACCATTTGCCGGAATGGAACTCTATGGAGAATGCATAGCAACAGTTTATGGAGGTAGAATAGTATGGCAAAAAGAACAGACATCAAGAAAGTACTGATCATCGGAAGCGGTCCGATTGTTATCGGACAGGCGGCAGAGTTTGACTACGCCGGTACCCAGGCATGCCTTGCCCTGAAGGAAGAGGGTTATGAGGTTGTGCTTGTCAATTCCAATCCGGCAACCATCATGACCGATACTTCCATTGCGGACAAAGTATATATGGAGCCGCTCACACTTGAATATATTGCAAAGATTCTCAGACATGAACGTCCTGATGCCATCGTACCAGGTATCGGTGGACAGACTGGTCTCAATATGGCAATCCAGCTTGAAAAGAAGGGTATCCTCAAGGAATGTGGTGTAGAACTTCTCGGCACAAGTTCCCGTTCTATTGAAAGAGCAGAGGACAGAGAACTGTTCAAGGAACTCTGTGAAGAAATTGGTGAACCGGTCATTCCATCTGAAATCACCTATTCTGTAGAAGAAGCTGTCAAAGCCGCAAATGATATCGGTTATCCGGTTGTTCTTCGTCCGGCATTCACCCTCGGTGGTACAGGTGGTGGCTTTGCCAACAATGAAGAAGAACTCATCGAAATTGCGGAGAATGGTTTCCGTCTTTCCCCAGTACACCAGGTACTTGTAGAAAAGTCAGTCAAAGGTTATAAGGAAATTGAATTTGAAGTTATGCGCGACTCCACAGACCACGCCATCACCATCTGCGGTATGGAAAATGTGGACCCGGTTGGTGTGCATACAGGTGACTCCATTGTCGTAGCACCGATCATGACATTGAATGACCATGATCTCAAAATGCTCAATGACAGTGCATTGAAGATCATCCGTGCCCTGCAGATTGAAGGTGGCTGTAATGTACAGTTTGCCCTTGATCCAAATTCTTCCCGCTACTTCCTGATTGAAGTCAACCCACGTGTATCCCGTTCCAGTGCCCTGGCTTCCAAGGCTTCTGGTTATCCGATTGCCCGTGTTACAGCCAAGATTGCGGTTGGCATGACATTGGAAGAAATTGCCATCGCCAATACAAATGCCGCATTCGAACCATCACTTGACTATGTTGTAGCCAAGATGCCACGCTTCCCATTTGACAAGTTCACAAGTGCACCAAACATCCTCGGTACACAGATGAAGGCAACTGGTGAAGTTATGGGTATTGGTTCCACATTAGAAGAATGCCTGCTCAAGTCTGTCAGATCTCTGGAAATTGGCGCAAACCACTTCCACCTGAAGAAGTTTGACAAGAAGGATACAAACGAACTTCTCACCTATATTTCTGAATTCCGCGATGATAACATCTTCGCCATTGCGGAACTGTTGAGAAGAAATGAATCCATTGAAAAGCTCCATGGCATTACGATGATCACAGAGTACTTCCTGGAAGCTCTTGACAGAATTGTCAAAATGGAAAAGACACTCAAAGACAATGCGGGTGATGTCAATGTGCTCAAAGAAGCCAAGGTGATGGGCTTCTCTGATGCTGAGATTGCACTTCTCTGGAATAAGAAGGAAACAGACATTTATGCAATGCGCAAGGAAAATGGCATTGTGCCTGTGTTCCGCATGGTTGATACATGCCATACAAATGCCTATATCCCTTACTTCTATTCTTCCTATACAGGCAAGAATGAAAGCAGACTGAGCGACAAGAAGAAGGTTGTTGTCCTTGGTGCTGGTCCAATCCGCATCGGTCAGGGTGTTGAATTTGACTACAGTACTGTCCATGCCGTACAGACCATCCGTCGTGAAGGCTATGAAGCCATCATCATCAATAACAACCCGGAAACAGTTTCTACTGACTATACAACAGCAGACAAGCTTTACTTTGAACCACTCACACCAGAAGATGTCATGAATGTCATTGACTATGAACAGCCAATTGGTGTCATCGCAACCCTTGGTGGACAGACAGCGATCAATCTGGCTGAACCGCTGAGAGAAAGAGGCGTAAAGATCATCGGTACAGATTGCGATGCCATTGAAAAGGCAGAAAACCGTGATGCTTTCGAAAAACTGCTCGTTGAACTTGGCATTCCACAGCCACAGGGCCGTGCGGTAACACGCATTGAAGACGGTGTCAAAGCGGCTGAAGAAATCGGTTATCCGGTTCTTGTCAGACCAAGCTTTGTCCTTGGCGGAAGAGCGATGCAGATTGTGGCAAATGAAGAACAGCTGCGCCACTACCTGCGCACAGCTGTAGAAATTGATGAAGATAAGCCGGTTCTTGTTGACCATTACATCATGGGTAAGGAAGTTGAAGTTGATGCGATCTGCGATGGCAGAGATGTCTTTGTCCCTGGTATCATGGAACTGGTCGAAAGAACAGGTATTCACTCTGGTGACTCCATCAGTGTCTATCCTTCCTTCTCCATTTCCAACAAGGTTAAGGGTACCATCCTGCAATATGCAAAGAAGCTCGGTACTGGCATTGGCATTGTCGGTCTTTACAACATCCAGTTCATCGTTGATGAACATGATGATGTGTATATCATTGAGGTCAACCCAAGATCTTCGAGAACCGTACCATTCCTTTCCAAGAGTACCGGCTACTCTCTGGCAGATATTGCGACCGAAGTCATCCTTGGCAAGAGCCTCAAGGAACAGGGTATCTTCGATCTCTATCCGGAAGAAAAGAGCCGCTATTATGTCAAAGTACCGGTCTTCTCCTTCAATAAGATCAGAGGTCTTGATGCGTACCTCTCTCCGGAAATGAAGTCCACAGGTGAAGCCATCGGTTATGATGATGTGCTCTACCGTGCCCTCTATAAGGCACTGCAGGCTTCTGGTATGAAACTGTTGAATTACGGTACTGTCTTTGCGACCATTGCGGACCATGACAAGGAAGAAGCACTGCCACTCATCAGACGCTTCTATGACCTTGGCTTCAACATTGAAGCTACTCGTGGAACAGCGGAATTCCTCAAGAAGAACGGCATCCGTACAAGGGCATTTGGCAAGATCAGTGAAGGTTCTACAGAAATCCTCGATGAAATCCGCAAGGGTTATGTCACCTATATCATCAATACCCGTGACCTTTCCGATGACAGCACTGCTACAGATGGTCATGAGATCAGACAGGTTGCGGTAGAAAACAACGCTGCATTGATGACTTCTCTTGATACAGTCAAGGCATTGCTCGATGTATTGGAAGAAACAACAATGAAGATTTCTACAATTGACGCCTGAGGAATTGTGATGAAACAGTCTGTTTATGAAATTACGGAAAATCTGCAGCTGACAGAAAACATCTTCCGCATGAAGCTCAAAGGAGATGTCAGTGCGGTAACTGCACCTGGTCAGTTCATCGATATCCGTCTCAATGACTATTACCTGCGCAGACCTATCAGTGTATGTGACTTGGAAAATGGTGAGATCATCATCGTTTATAAAACCGTCGGACATGGCACTGAAGTGATGAGCCAGCTTCCTGTTGGAGAGAAGCTCGACATCCTGACGGGTCTTGGCAATGGGTATGATATGAATCGTAGTGGAGAACACCCGCTGCTCATCGGTGGTGGGGTGGGTGTTCCACCACTCTATATGCTGGCGAAGAAACTCAAAGAACAGCACAAGGAAGTCAGTGTCATACTTGGCTTCAATACCGCAAAAGAAGTTTTCTATGAAACGGAGTTCAAGGCACTTGGCTGTGATGTGAAGGTCACAACCGTGGATGGCAGCTATGGCAACAAAGGCTTTGTGACAAATGCTTTCCCGCTTGTAGAAAACTTCACCTTCACGTATGCCTGTGGTCCAATGCCAATGTTAAAAGCTGTCTATAACACAGCTGTTACAGATGGCCAGTATTCCTTCGAAGAAAGAATGGGATGTGGCTTTGGGGCATGCATGGGCTGTTCGACAAAGACAAAGAATGGCTATAAGCGCGTATGCAAAGATGGTCCTGTGTTTGACAAAGAGGAGATCCTATGGGAAGACTGAATGTAAACCTGTGTGGTATTGAACTGGACAACCCTGTCATTCCTGCTTCTGGCACATTTGGCTACGGCTATGAATATGCGGACCTCTACGATATCAATATCCTTGGTACATTCTCCTTCAAGGGAACAACAAAGGATCCCCGCTTTGGCAACCCGACACCGCGTATTGCGGAGTGCACAGCCGGATTGATCAATGCGGTTGGTCTGCAAAACCCGGGTGTCGATAAGGTGATCAGTGAAGAATTGCCAAAAATGAGAGAGGTTTTCCACAAGAAGGTCATGGCCAATGTGTCCGGCTTCAGTGTGGAAGACTATGCGTATACGGTACAGAAACTCGATGCAGTGGAGGATATCGGCTGGTTTGAGGTAAACATCAGCTGTCCGAATGTCCATGGTGGTGGTATGGCGTTTGGTACAGATCCAACAGCTGCCGCTACGGTCACAAAGGCAGTGCGGGAAGTCACAAAGAAGCCTGTCTTCATCAAGCTTTCCCCAAATGTGACCGATATTGTTGCCATCGCAAAGGCATGTGAAGAAGCTGGTGCAGATGGTATCAGCCTCATCAATACGATGCTTGGCATGCGCATTGACCTGAAGACAAGAAAACCGGTCATTGCCAATGTTATGGGTGGTTTCTCCGGACCTGCCATTTTCCCGGTAGCCTTACGCATGGTGTACCAGGTTGCCCATGCAGTCAACATTCCGGTTATCGGTATGGGTGGCGTGAGCAGCGGGGAAGATGTACTGGAGATGATGATGGCTGGAGCGGCAGCCGTTGAAGTTGGTGCAGCCAACCTTGTGGATCCATGGATCTGCAAGAAGATCATTGAAGATCTTCCATCTGTCATGGATAAATATGGAATTACAACATTGGAAGAATTAAGTAAAGGAGTACGATAATATGCCAAAAGACGTCATTATTGCCTGTGATTTTTCTTCAGCAGAAGAAACATTCCGCTTTCTTGATCAGTTCACAGGAAGAAAGCCATTTGTGAAAATCGGCATGGAGCTGTTCTATGCGGTAGGTCCTGAAATTGTCCGTGAAATCAAAAAGAGAGGACATAAGATCTTCCTCGACCTCAAGTTACATGACATTCCCAATACGGTGAAAAAGGCAATGCATGTACTTTCTTCCCTCGATGTTGACCTTGTCAACCTCCATGCGGCAGGCACAATCCGCATGATGGAAGCAGCGCTTGAGGGATTGACCCGGGAGGATGGCACAAGACCACTTCTCATTGCGGTTACACAGCTGACAAGTACTGATCAGCTGAGCATGGAAGATGATCTCATGATCCATGCCCCGATGGCAGAAGTTGTTATGCACTATGCTGAAAATGCAAAGAAGGCAGGTCTTGATGGTGTCGTCTGCTCACCACTTGAAGCAGAAACTGTTCATAAGGCTTGTGGTGAGAATTTCCTGACAGTCACACCTGGTATCCGTTTTGCGGATGATGACAAGGGTGACCAGAAGCGTGTCATGACACCAGCAGCAGCACGTGAAATCGGTTCGGATTATATCGTTGTTGGCAGATCTATCACTGCCGCAAGTGATCCGGTAGCTGCATATGAAAGATGTATCAGGGATTTCCTGGGGGAGGATGCATAAAATGACAAGAGATGAATTAATTGCCAAAGATCTGCTTTCCATCAAGGCAGTATTCTTCAGACCGGATGAACCATTCACATGGGCTTCTGGTATCAAATCACCAATTTATTGTGATAACAGACTTACTCTGACAGATGTCAAGGTGAGAACAGATGTCGAAAATGGTCTCGCTGAACTGGTAAAGGAAAACTATCCGGAAGCAGAAGTACTCATGGGTACTTCTACGGCTGGTATTGCTCATGCGGCAATCACTGGTCATATTCTTGGCATGCCTATGGGTTATGTCAGAACCGGATCCAAGGACCATGGCCGCAAGAACCAGATTGAAGGTAAGCTCGAAAAAGGTCAGAAGGTTGTTGTTGTGGAAGATCTCATTTCTACAGCAGGCAGCTGTGTCGATGTTGTCAATGTATTGCGTGAAGCAGGGGCAGAAGTGCTCGGTATTGTGTCCATTGTGACATATGGTCTCAAGAAAGCTGATGACCGCCTTTCTTCCAACAATGTGAAGAATGTTTCCCTTGTTCACTTCGACACTATCGCAAAGTGTGCAGCTGAAGAAGGCTATATCAGACCTGAAGATGTGGAAAGACTCATTGCTTTCCGCAACAATCCGGATGATGAAAGCTGGATGAACAAATGAAAGACTGCATCGACATTCTCGATCTTTCAACCGAAGAAATCGATGATCTGATCCATACTGCCATCGATATGATGGATAACCCATCAAAGTATGCGGATTGCATGAAAGGAAAGGTTCTTGCGACATTGTTCTATGAACCAAGTACAAGAACCAGACTTTCCTTTGAATCTGCCGTGCTTGCCATGGGTGGTTCTGTCATTGGTTTTTCAGGTGCTTCTTCAAGCTCTGCCTCCAAGGGAGAAAGTGTCCATGACACTGCCATTGTCGTTTCCCAGCTTGCGGATATCATCGCGATGCGCCATAACAAAGAAGGTGCTCCACTGGTTGCTGCAAAGTCCTGTGACATTCCGGTCATCAATGCCGGAGATGGTGGACATAACCATCCAACCCAGACACTGGCAGACCTTTGCACGATTTATCGGGAGAAGGGAAGACTGGACCATCTGAAGGTTGGTGTATGTGGTGACCTTCGCTATGGCAGAACGGTGCATTCTCTTTTGAATGCATTGCAGAGATATGAAGGACTCAGTGTAGTGCTCATTTCACCGGAAGAACTCTGCATTCCAAAATGGGTGAAAGAAGACATTCTCGAAAAGAATGGTATTCCGTACAAGGAAGTCACAAACCTTGAAGATAATCTCTTTGACCTTGATGTGTTATATATGACACGCATCCAGAAGGAACGCTTTGACAGCCAGGATAACTATGAACGCCTTAAGGATGTGTATGTCCTTGATGCAGAAAAGATGAAGAAGGCAAAAGAGGATTGCATTGTTTTGCATCCACTGCCAAGGGTCAATGAAATTTCTGTAGATGTGGACAAAGATCCACGTGCCTGCTATTTCAAACAGGTTTATAACGGCAAGTACATGCGTATGGCACTCATCCGCAAGCTGTTAACAGAACAGGGTGTACATGTCTATGATCATGAAGAAATGATTGATGGATTACCAGCAGAGCTCACAGATGTACTGCATTGTACAAATCCAAGATGTATTACATCGTGTGAACAGGAAATTCACCACATCTATCGTCTCAAAGATCCACGTACCCGTACATACCGCTGTATCTATTGTGAAGCAGAAGCGGTATATGACAAATGAAATGATGCCTGTCTTTTGACAGGCATTTTGTGACTTATGAAGAAAATATTGTTAATTGCAACAGGAGGTACCATTGCCTCCAAAAAGACAGAAAATGGACTGAGACCAGCTATTTCTGCCGAAGAATTATTGCGGTTTGTGCCGGAGATCAAATATGTATGCGACATTGATGCTATTCAGCTGTTTGATCTTGATTCGACCAATATCACACCAGATCACTGGTTAATGATGAAGGATACCATCAAAAACAATTATGAGAAGTATGATGGTTTTGTGATCAGTCATGGTACGGATACGATGGCCTATAGTGCAGCGGCACTGAGTTATCTCATCCAGCATAGTCCAAAACCTATTGTGCTGACAGGCAGCCAGAAGTCGATATACAACCGTGATACAGATGCTCGAAAGAACCTGTACCATGCATTCCAATATGCGGTAAGTGACGGGGCATGTGGTGTGCATATTGTTTTCAACAACCATGTCATCCTTGGGACAAGGGCAAGAAAGGTACGTTCCAAGAGTTTCAATGCTTTTTCCAGCATTGATTATCCGGAAACGGCTGTCTTCCGGGATGATCATCTCATCCGCTATCTCAATGTGAAAGAAAATGGACCAGTTCGTTTCTATGACAAACTGGATCCACATGTGTTTGTATTGCGGCTTGTGCCGGGTATGGGGGCAGATGTTCTCAAGGCATTGCGTTCCCAGTTCCATGCCATTGTCATTGAAGGCTTTGGGGTAGGTGGACTGCCAGGAGGCAAAGATGGCGAACTGCTGAAGGAAGTTATGGCGTGGCTTGAACATGGAAGACTGGTTGTCTTTTCCACCCAGGTACAACATGAAGGCAGTGACTTGTCTGTGTATGAAGTTGGCCGCATTGCAAGAGAGCTGCCAGGAGTCCTGGAGGCAAGGGATATGACACCAGAAGCTGTTGTGACAAAGCTGATGTGGGTACTTGCACAAGGGAAAGATGCGGAGGATGCCTGTGATTGGTTCAGAACACCCATCATGCATGACATCCTGCAATGATTATCGTTCATCAAGGGGAAAGTATGTCTTTCCCCTTTCTCCACAATAGGCATAGGCAGGACGGATGATGCGGTTATTGAATTCAATTTCTTCCATTCTGTGGGCACACCAGCCACCAGCCCGCGCAATAGCGAAGATTGGTGTAAAGAGCACTTCATCTATGCCAAGCATCCGGTAAATTAAACCAGAGAACAGGTCTACATTGGCACAGATGTTTTTGGTTGTACCTTTGACTTCTTTGAAGACTTCAGGGGCCAGTTTTTCAATCATACAGAGAAGGTCATATTCTTTTTCAAAGCCCTTTATTCTTGAAAGGTCATAACTGTATGTTTTGAGGATCTGGGCTCTTGGGTCACTCTTTGTATAGACCGCATGTCCTATGCCATAGACCAGTCCGCTTCTGTCTCTACTTTGTTTAGTCAGGATTTGTTTCAAAGCTTCATAAACCGAAGCATCGCTTTGAGGGTTGACGCCTGCCTGGATCATGTTGTCGAGCTGTTCCATAACTTTTAGGTTGGCACCACCATGACGTGGACCTTTCAAAGATAAGATGGCTGAGGCAATGGCACTGTATGTATCACTGCCGGTGCTGGAAACAACCCTGTCGGTAAAGGTGGAGTTATTGCCACCACCGTGGTCGCCATGGCAGATCAGACAGAGGTCAAGCAGTTTGGCTTCTTCATGGGTGAAGTTCTGGTCTTCCCGGTATGTGGCAAGGATGTGTTCAGCAGTGCTATGACCAGCTTTTGGATAATGGAAATACATGGACTGGTGTTTGAAGGCATGGCGGTATATCTGATAGGCATAGACCATCATTGTCGGCATTTCAGCAATTACATTAATACTCTGGCGGAGGACATTTTCAAGACTATTGTCCTCTGCTTTTTTGTCATAGGCATACATGGCAAGTACGGAACGTGCCATCTTGTTCATGATATTGGGAGATGGCGCACTCATGATCATCGTTTCCGCAAAACCATCTGGCAGTTCATGGTGGTTTTCGAGCATTGTCTGAAACATTTGCAGTTCTTCTTTTGTTGGTAATGTACCAAGTAATAACAGCCATTCCACTTCTTCAAACAGGAAGCGGCCACTGTTCACGGCTTCATTGACAATGTCATAGAGGTCAATGCCACGGTAGAGAAGGTGACCATCAGCTGGAATGATGTTGCCATCGCTGTCTTTTTGATAACCAACGACATCACATATGTTGGTTAATCCGGCAAGTACACCGGTACCATCCGCATTGCGGAGTCCTCGTTTGACATCCATGGTTGTGTTCTGGGTGATGCAGTTGTGTTTGCGGTATTCATCACAGAGGATTTTCAGTTGTTCTTCTGTCAGAGATTGGGTGTTTGGATAGAGCATAGACATCTCCTTTCAATAGTTTCATTGTATTTCAGAAAAAGTTTCAGTCAAGATTGAAAACTTTTCCAATTCATTTTATTAAGGTATATACTGAAACAGAAAAGAGGTAGGAATCATGAAAGCAGTACTCATACCAGGAGATGGCATAGGCAAAGAAATCGCAGAAAGTGCGGTAGAAGTTTCTTCTGCACTTGGTACAGATATTGAATGGCAGGTTTACCATGCCGGCAGAGAATATTATGAAGAAAGTGGAAAATTGTTAGAAGATGGACTTCTTGAAGCCATACAGCAATGCAAAGTGGCTCTCAAAGGTCCAACCGCAACGCCAATTGGTACAGGGTTCCGTTCGATCAATGTGCAGTTACGACAGCAGTTTTCAACATATGCAAACCTGAGACCACTTTGTTCATGGAAGGGTGTAGAAACACCCTATGCAAATGTGGATCTTGTGGTTGTCAGAGAAAACAGTGAAGACCTGTACAAGGGTATTGAATATATGGTGGATGAAGACACAGCATGTGGGGTAAAGCTCATCACCCGCAAGGCAAGTGAAAGGATTATACGCTTTGCGTTTGACTACGCGAAGAAACATAACCGTCATAAGGTGACTTGTGTACATAAGGCAAATATCATGAAGATGACAGATGGTCTTTTCCTGCATGTGTTTGAAGAAGTGGCCAAAGAATATCCGGACATAGAAGCAGATGATGTGATCATTGATGCTTTATGTATGAAGCTTGTCAAAGAACCGACACAATTCGATGTCCTTGTGACAGAAAACCTGTATGGGGACATTATCAGTGACCTTTGTGCAGGACTTGTTGGTGGACTTGGTTTTGCGCCTTCTGCCAATATTGGTGAGGATGTTTCTATTTATGAAGCAGTACATGGTTCAGCACCGGATATTGCCGGTAAGAACATGGCAAATCCAAGTGCGATATTGTTGGCACTTGCGATGATGCTCAAAGATAACGAGATGGAAGAAAAGGCAGAAAGACTCGAAAAAGCAATCGCAACGGTTGTGGAAGAAGGACAGGAAACCACAGCGGATATTGGTGGCAATGGAACATTAAGGAGTTTTACAAGTGCGGTTATAGAGAGGTTGAGTAATGAAACTGATTGATCATGGTATATGGATTGAAAATGGAAAACCAACTGAAACAGATGGAAATATAGAAGCGGGCAGAAAGCATACACTTTCCTACAGGATTCTTTCTGCACACAATGAAGGAAACGATGATGTGATGCATATCCGTTTTGATTCATTGACAAGTCATGATATTACCTATGTTGGGATTATACAGACAGCCCGTGCTTCTGGCATGAAGAAGTTTCCGGTTCCGTATGTTTTGACAAACTGCCACAATACACTTTGTGCGGTTGGGGGAACAATCAATGAAGATGACCATGCCTTTGCCTTGTCGGCTTGTAAGAAGTATGGTGGTATTTATGTGCCGCCGTGTCTTGCGGTGATTCACAGTTATAACCGGGAAATGATGAGTGGCTGTGGCAGGATGATCCTTGGTTCGGATTCCCATACAAGATATGGTGCTCTTGGTACAATGGGAATTGGTGAAGGTGGCGGAGAGATTGCCAAGCAACTGCTTGGGCAGGCGTATGACATTGGAGAACCAGAGGTTGTGCTCATCTATATGACTGGGAAACCAAAGCCAGGTGTTGGTCCACATGATGTGGCATTAGCACTATGCAAAGAAGTGTATGACAATGGGTTTGTGAAAAACAAGGTTATGGAATTTGCCGGACCTGGTATTGCGTGTCTTTCGCAGGATTACCGCAATGGAATAGATGTCATGACAACCGAGACAACATGTCTTTCTTCCATCTGGGAGACAGATGCGGTGACAGAGAAGTATTTCATCCAGCATAACCGCCCAGAAGCTTATAAGAAATTATCCATAGAGGAAGGTGCTTATTATGACCGGTGCATTCTTCTTGATCTTGGTGAGATTGAACCGATGATTGCTTTGCCAATGCATCCGTCAATCGCAATGCCAATACGGGTGTTCAAACAGGATCCAAAGCGGTATCTCAAAGAAGCAGAAGAAAGAATTGTAAAGACAACAGGAAGAAAGATGAATCTTGTGGACAAGGTTGATGAAAGTGGCAATGTACATATTGACCAGGCAGTGATTGCCGGGTGTGCAGGCGGTACATATGAAAACATTATGGCTGCGACTGAAATATTGAAAGACAAGAGTACTGGTAATGGTACATTCCGTCTTTCTGTTTATCCGGATTCCTTGCCGGTATATAAGGCGTTAGCAGATAATGGAACAGTTTCCCAATTGCTTTCCAGTGGTGCCATTTTCCGTGAAGCATTCTGTGGCCCTTGTTTTGGGGCGGGTGATACACCAGCTGATGGAGAACTGTCCATCCGTCATACAACAAGAAACTTCCCAAATCGTGAGGGTTCAAAACCTGGTGAAGGACAGATGGCAGCGGTATGTCTTATGGACGCAAGATCTATTGCGGCAACCGCAGCGAATGGTGGCATATTGACCGGTGCAGATGAAGTGGTACAGGAAGAAACAGAATGCAAAGACTATGTATTTGATTCTTCTATTTATGCAAAACGTGTATTTGATGGTTATGGAAGAGCAGATGATAGTGTTGAGCTGAAGATGGGTCCAAATATCAAAGACTGGCCAGAAATGCCGGCATTGAAAGAAAATCTTCTTTTGAAGATAGTTTCTCACATTGATGATCCTGTGACTACAACAGATGAGCTCATTCCAAGTGGTGAAACAAGCAGTTATCGTTCCAATCCACTAAGACTTGCAGAGTTCACCCTTTCCAGAAGAGATCCAGACTATGTCAAAGAAGCCAAGGCTGTGCAGGCATTGGCAAAGACAGATGAAGAAGTAAGAAAGGTCATAGAACAGTTGAAACAAGCTGGCATAGAAACAGGGGACTATGAGATTGCCTCAACAATATATGCCAATAAACCAGGTGATGGTTCTGCCCGTGAACAGGCTGCTTCCTGCCAGAGAGTACTTGGAGCAGGTGCCAACATTGCAAAGGAATATGCAACAAAACGGTATCGTTCCAATCTCATTAACTGGGGTATGATTCCATTTGTGACAGAAGAAGGAGAGACATTCACCAAAGGTACATGGGTATTTGTCAAAGGTGTAAAGGACAGTCTTGAAAAAGATAGACCATTTGAAGCCTATGTGATTAGCAGGGAAGGGGTACAACCTTGTACACTATCTGTTGCGTCATTGAATGACAGAGAGAAGGAGATTCTTCTTGCAGGAAGTCTTATTAATGCGAACAGAAATGAAATGAATCATTCAGTAGAATAGACATCAAAAGGAAGCGGTACTTGCATACCGCTTCCTTTGTCGTGAAGGCCATTCACGTTGTTCTCTGTCACAACAGATGTGATTGCTAATCGTATCTGCAAATGGCTCGACAACAACAAGGATAGGCAGTGAGCCTGTGAGCTGTGAATTGACGGATTCACAGCTTTTAAAATAAAAGAGCCGATATGGTGGTATCGACTCTTTTGCCTTGGAAGTTATTTCACTCTCTCCATAAATACAATAGCAATCATCATTGAAATAATCAAGAAAAAACCGACTTCCTATTCCGCCAAAAAAGGAGTATTCAGAATTTGGAACGCTACGATTTCTATACTGTCTGTCAAACTCCTGCTAAGGCGAAAGGCCGTGAGTCATCGTGGAGATATTGCTATCGTTTTGTCTCCTAAGACAATGTGATAAATCCACTCTTTGTGGAAAGGTCTACGGCTGCTTTGCCTCTTCCGACAATGCGCATTGTTTTATCAATGATGGAAACCGGTAAGTCTGTGCGGTTATCAAAATTGTTTTCCCGGCATGTAATGCGGGCAGAATACGTACCTTTGAGAAGTGAACAATCAATGTTTCCGGAACCCGTTGTGACCGCAAGAACTTCTGGTGTGCTTGTGTTGAAGATGCGCACATTGCCATAGGCTGTGGTTACGGAAATGGTTGCACAATCCACAGAAAGTGTAACTTTGCCAGATTTTGTTTCTAACAGGAACTTTGGACCGATGAAACGTTCTGCTTTGACGTCCCCAGAGGTGGTTTTTGCATACAATGTACCTTGTACATCATAGAGTTTCAGTTCACCAGACCTTGTGTTGATGCGCATTGTTTCAAGTGAACTGTGCTGGAGTATGACATTTTCTGAAGTTGTTTCTGCTGTGAGTGTTTTTGTGGTAGTACGGTCAAGGAAGATGGAACCAGAACTTGTCGTTAATGTAAGGGCATTGACCGAAAGCTCAGTAGCATTGATGTTCTGACCGGTAATCACTTCCATGGAAGTGATGATATCTGGCACCATGACCGATAACTTCGCTTCACCGTTTTTCACAGACAAGGTGATGGTGTCACCTTCTGTTTCAAAGTCGGCAGTGGCTTTGCTTTCAGAAGAAGGTGTAAGACAAAAGGAAAGGGTTGGGCCACTGGTGAGATAAATGGTCACCGGCTTTTTCCCACAATGAATGACAAGGTGGTGACACAGCTCATAGGCTGGAATGGGCACAAGGTAGTCTTTGGTAAAGCGGTCCTGGATGGCTTTTACCCTTGTTTCCCGTATGCCTTCACCAATGGATTTGCCTACAGCTTCACCAAGTGTTGACAGTAATTTCATACTGCTTTTGGCAAACGAAGAAAATCCATTTTTCATTTCCTCTGTTGAAGCCCGGGCATGGTTATGGATTTCCATGTCTCCGTAGTTTCTGGAAACCTCAATATAAACTTCCGATGGTGTACCGAGCTGGTAGAGTATTTCATCTTCGCTATAACCATCTTCCACAAGTGCATCATACTGGATGTAATAGGACTGTAATATTTCCTTCTGAAGAGATTCCGGATAATTTCTGATTTTGTCCGCAATGGCGGCAAGATATTCCTGTTTGTTCATACGTCTATTTTAGCAAAAGAAAAGCATATGGCGTCATATGCTTTCAGAGTAATGGAATATTGTGTCTTGCACATGTTGCAATCATGCTTTCAGGCCATAAGGATGCCTGTACTTCTCCAATATGTGCCTTGTTCAACAACAACATGCAGAGTCTTGACTGACCAATACCACCACCGATGGTGTATGGCAGTTCTTTGTTTATGATGGCTTTGTGGTAAGGCAGGGTGAGTCTTCCTTCACAATGAGCAGCCTTGCATTGGGAAACAATGGAGTCTTCATCAACACGGATGCCCATGGAAGAAATTTCCAGCGCAGTCTGTAAGGATGGCAGCCAGAAGAATAGGTCACCATTGAGATCCCAGTCATCATAGTCCGGTGCTCTTCCATCATGTGGCTTGCCACTGCGCTTGAGCGGTTTGCCAATATGTTCAATGAATACACATTTCTTTTCTCTTGTGATGGCCGTTTCCCTATCACGTGGAGAAAGGTCAGGATAGAGGTCTTCTAGTTTCTGGGAAGTGATGAAGTATACATCATCTGCCAGATGGCAGACTGCTTCGGGGTATTTGTACCAGACTTCATGTTCCATATGTTTGATGACTTTGAAGATGGTGCGGACAGTAGCTTCAAGGGTTTCTTTTGTTCTTTCTTCTTTCAGAATGACTTTCTCCCAGTCCCACTGGTCAACATACATGGAATGCAGGTTGTCGAGAATTTCATCCCTGCGGATCGCATTCATGTTTGTATAGAGACCTTCATGGACTTTGAAGTCATATTTCTTCAAGGCAAAACGTTTCCATTTGGCAAGGGAGTGTACAACTTCCAGCCTTTCATCAGGCAGTTCCTGGGCATCAAAGGAAACAGGTCTTTCAAAACCATTGAGGTTATCATTGAGACCAGAAGAACGTGTCACAAACAGTGGAGCACTGATACGGGAAAGGTTCATTTCTCTGCCAAGTTCTTTCTGGAATGTGTCACGGATGTATTTGATCGCTTCCTGGGTGTCTCTGACAGAGAGTACGGGGTTGTAGTTTTCAGGTATAGAAAGACGCATATGTTTCACCTCCATTTAATAATGGGAATATTCTACCACAAAGAAAAGCACCCGCAGGTGCTTTCCTCATTCAGTTTCTTCAAATTGTGCGTTGTATAGCTTTGCATAGAAACCATTTCTTTCAAGAAGCTGTTCATGTGTACCAATTTCTACAATATCACCATGGTCCATGCAGAGAATCATGTCCGCATTGCGGATGGTGGAAAGACGATGGGCAATGACAAAGGATGTTCTGCCCTTCATGAGGTTTTCCATGCCACGCTGGATGAGAATTTCGGTTCTTGTGTCAACAGAAGAAGTTGCTTCATCGAGAATCAAAATCTTTGGATCAGAAAGGTAGGCTCTTGCAATGGTTAACAACTGTTTCTGTCCCTGGGAAATGTTAGAACTTTCTTCGTTGATCATGGTGTTGTAACCATGGTCAAGGGTACGGATGAAGTGGTCTACACAGGCAGCTTTGGCAGCTTCAATGACTTCTTCATCGGTTGCGTCCATTCTGCCATAGCGGATGTTTTCCATCACGGTATCCGAGGATAACCATGCGTCCTGCAATACCATGCCAAAGCAGTCACGCAGGTCCTTCTTTGAGAGGTCAGTTGTCTTCTTGCCATCGATATAAATATGACCGCTGTTGAGTTCATAGAAGCGCATCAGCAGCTTCACAATGGTTGTTTTGCCGGCACCGGTTGGCCCGACAATGGAAATTTGTGAACCGGCCGGGAAGTAACAGCTGAAGTCATGAATGACAATCTTGTCAGGGTCATAACCAAAGCATACATTTTCAAAGGTAACATTGCCTTTGATGCGGATATTGCCATGTTCATCACGAATCGATATCGGAGTTGTGGTATCCGGTACTTCTTCCTCTTCATCAAGGAAGGTGAAGACACGTTCAGCCGCTGCTGCCACCGACTGCAGCACATTCATGATCTGGGCAGTCTGGGTAATTGGCTGGTTGAAGTTTCTCACATATTGGATGAAGGCCTGAATGTCACCAATCTGCATATTGCCATTGATGACGAGATACCCACCAAGTACCGTAACCCCGACATAGCCAAGGTTTCCTACAAAACCTGTTATCGGCTGCATCAATCCGGACATGAATTGTGACTTCCAGGCACTGTCCTGCAGGTCATTGTTCAGCTTTTCAAAGTCTTTGATGGAGCGTTCTTCGCCATTGAAGGCTTTCATGACAAGGTGACCACCATACATTTCTTCAATATGTCCATTGACCGCAGCTAATGTGTTCTGTTGCCGTTTGAAGTAAACCTGTGACTTTTTCACCACGATCATGGCGCCAATACCGGAAAGTGGTACGACGATCAGTGCCATCAATGTCAATGCCCAGGAAATGGACAACATCATTGCCAGAATACCGATAACTGTGACAATACTTGTCAATATCTGTTGGACAGACTGGTTGAGGGATTGGGAAACGGTATCGACATCATTGGTGATGCGGGAAAGCACTTCACCATGTGTTTCTTTGTCAAAGTACTTCAATGGAAGACGGTTGATCTTTTCTTCTATTTCCTTGCGCAGGTTGTAGGTAATCTTCTGGGTGATGGTGGACATAATCCAGCCCTGGATGTAAGAGAACAATGTTGAAGCAAGGTAGATCAATGTCAGGGACAGCAGAATGTTGAAAATCCTGTCAAAGTCAATGCCACCGGTATGGCTGTACTTGGCAACAATACCTTCTGCCAGGGTTGTGGTCGCATTGCCAAGAATCTTTGGACCGATGATGGTAAAGGCAGTGGAAACTGCCGCAAAGGTAAAGCAGATGATGATCGGAATCCAATATGGCTTGAGATAATGAAGCAGCCGTTTTGCTGTGCCGGAGAAGTTCTTTGCTTTTTCATTTGCCATATTTTTGTTATGTGGATGTCTCTGTGTCATTTTGCAAGTTCCTCCTGGCTGAGTTGTGAATGGGCAATTTCCTGGTAGACAGAACAGGTTTCCATCAGTTCATCATGGGTACCGATACCAGCCATCTTTCCTTCATCAAGGACGATGATCTTATCCGCATTGCGGATGGTGGAAACACGCTGGGCAACGATGAAGACAGTTGCCTTTGTCTTTTCGACCATGGTGGAAAGTGCACTTCTCAGCTTTGCGTCAGTCGCATAGTCAAGGGCACTGAAGGTGTCGTCAAAGATAAAGATATCTGCATTTTCTCTTGTGAGTGCCCTGGCAATGGAAAGTCTTTGTTTCTGACCGCCGGAGACATTCGTGCCGCCCTGGGCAATCGGACTGTTGAGACCTTCCGGCATCCGGCTGACAAACTCTTCTGCCTGTGAAACAGAAAGGGCATTGTGCATTGTGGTATCATCAGCTTCTTCGTTACCATAGCGGAGGTTGCTTTCAATGGTGCCGGAGAACAGTACACCTTTTTGTGGAACATAACCGATGCGTTCGCGCAGTTCATGTTGTGTTACATCACGAATATCTACTCCGCCAATGGTGATCTTTCCACTTGTGACATCATAGAAACGTGGCAACAGGTTGATGAGTGTGGACTTGCCAGAACCGGTAGAACCGATGAAGGCAATGGTTTCGGAAGGGTTTGCAATGAAGGAGATGTGGCTGAGTACATCTTCTTCAGCGCCTGGATAACGGAAACAGACATCGTCAAATACAATCTGCTGTCTTCCAGATGGAAGGGAAACAGGGTTTTCTTTGTCTTTGATGGAGACTTCTGTTTCAAGTACCGCATTAATACGGCCTGCGGATACAGAGGAACGGGGGATCATGATGAAGATGGCGGCGATGATCATAAAGGACATCAAAACATGCATTGCATACTGGATGAATGCCATCATGGAACCGATTTCCATAATGCCCTGGTCTATCTGCCGGGCACCAAACCAGACGATGAGAATAGACGCAAAGCTCATAATGAAGGTCATGGCCGGCATCATGATAGCCATCAGTCTGTTGACGAAGATATTGACACGGGTGATGTCACTGTTTACATCATCAAACTTCTTTTCTTCATAGGACTGGTTGTTAAAGGCACGGATGACAAGCATACCTTCGAGCTGTTCTCTTGTGACAAGGTTGAGTCTGTCGAGCAATTTCTGGATGATGCGGAACTTTGGCAAAGCAAAGACAAACAACACACCCATCAGGATGATAATCGCTGCCAGTACCCATAAGAGAATGGAGAACATGGAAGGGTAGCGCAATACTTTGAAAAGGGATGTGAAACCCATCATTGGCGCCAGCAATACAATTCTCAACAACATGGTCATGATCATCTGTACCTGCTGGATGTCGTTTGTGGTACGGGTGATCAAAGAAGCTGTAGAGAAGGAAGAAAACTCAGCTGGTGAGAAGGATTCCACCTTGGTGAAGACATCTTTGCGCATATCGCGGCATGCGGCTGTTGCGGTGCGTGAAGCAAGGTAAGCAGAGGCGATGGCACAAAGTGAACCAGCCAGTGTTACTCCAAGCATTTCCAAACCTTCCACAAGGATGTATTGCATCTGGAGAATGTTTTTATCCATGCCGAGTTTTTCATATTCACCACTGACCGCCATAATACTTGCATTGGTGAGGTTTTCTTCGGTATAGCTGCCAAGCATTTCATCCACTGTGGAAAGTACTGTGTTTCTTACTTCAGAAGACGCATCCATTGCCTGGTACAGGGCATCAGCAGATGGAATGGACATAGAGGAAAGTACATCTTCACTTTCCAGGGCAGTGACTGCCAGGAACGCTTTTTCTATTGCGGAAGACTGTATATCTTCTTCCAAGACATAGACATCTTCTGTTTCAAGCAGTGGGTAGGTTTCCACATATTGTGCATCTCCCTGTTCAACCAGTTCATACTTGTCCATGAGTGTTTCATATGCTTCTTTATCAAGGAAGTAAGACATATGTTCCATGGTGGAAGAAGACATAGCTTCAGGAAGTGGAGAAGTAATACCACCATACTGTATGCCATATGTCACAATATCAGACATCATGTCTGGTAAGGCAAGGTCACATTGTACCTGTCCAAAGACAAAGAGAATGACACCGATGACGGATAGCCAGTACGGTTTCATGTATTTCAAAACTTTGATCATAATGGTTCCTTTCTGTTCTAAACGTATATTACCACGGTAATATAAAGATGTAAATCTGGTCATATATTTTTATTTACATGGACAAATAAATGTGGTAAATAGTGTGTATGCAGGACAAGAAGACAGAAATATTGAATAAAGCATTAGAACTGTTTAAAGAAAAGGGCTATGACAATGTGACGGTCAATGAAATAGCCAGTGCTTCAAACATCTCCAAGAACACGTTCTATTATTATTATGAAAGCAAAGAGGAACTCATTCGTGCGTTGTTTAAACCAACAGGTAAAGATGCAGGGGAAATTATGGGGGAGATGTTGAAATATTCAGACCCTTATGAACAGATTCTCTGTTTCTTCCATAGAATAACGAGCTACTTTATGTTTCTTGGCAAGGATGTTGTGCGCCAGGCACTGATGATGAATCTTTCCAAGGATATTGTGCCAAAGGAACATGCAAGGATGAGTGAACATATCCAGCCTTTCCTTGCCATCTTTGAAAGGGCAGTACAGGAAAAGTGTATCCGCCAGGATGTAAAGCCATGGAAGCTTTTTGCCGGATGTGGGGTGATATTGATGGGTTCGTTACAGATCTGGGCAACAAGCAGGGAAGATGTGGATTTGAATGCGGTGGTCAAAGAAGGCATAGAAATGATGTTAAAAGGGTGAAGAATGAGTAAAACAGCGCTGAAAAAATTAAAATTAATATTACAGATTCAGTTACTTCAATGTTAATAATATGTTTTACGTAAATTTAACACATAACAGGCAAGAAATCCCCCACCTCTATAGGTGGTGGGATGAATTGCTCCGGACCCGGTATTTCATATATCAAATGTAAAATTATTGA
>CASEPS010000022.1 GCA_949289855.1 uncultured Erysipelotrichaceae bacterium | reverse complement strand
AACATAGATAGGTCTTGTTTCTGTACGTTTCATGTTTGTTCACCTCAACACAATTATTACATAATTTTCTTGGAATAGAGGGATGATTCTGCTATAATCGTACTGCTGAACAGTTAGGAGGTTTAACATGCCAAGAGAAAATATTACTTTCAAGTGCTCCGTTTGCGGTGAAGAAAATTACATCGGTACAAGAAACAAGCGTAAGCATGCTGAAAAGATGGAAATCAAGAAGTACTGCCCACGTTGCAATAAGATGACTCTTCACAAGGAGAAGAAATAAAAATTACCGTCATGGTAATTTTTTTTCAATTGTATGAAACTCGATATATTGCCAATCGGTCTCTATGGAGAAAATATCTATGTTCTTCATGAAAAAGACCATGTGCTGATCGTTGATCCAGGTGCCCATGCAAAGGAGATTGCCAAAACCATTTCTGATAAAGAAACGGTGGATGCCATCATCCTGACCCATGGACATGAAGACCATACCGGTGCGGCAGATGATCTTGTGGACATGTACCATTGTCCTGTCTATCTGCATGAAAGTGACTTTGTACTTGTTGATCCACATGATACAAAGAATGTGGGTGGCTATGTAACACCGGTCTATGCGCCATTGCACAAGCTTGAACCGGAAGTGGATGCCGGCATATTCCATATTGTTGTCTATCACACCCCGGGCCATACGGAAGGCAGCTGCTGTATCCGTTACAGGAATATTCTGTTCTCTGGGGATACATTGTTTGCCGGAAGCTGTGGAAGAACGGATCTGTATTCGGGGGATGAAGAAAAGATGCTTGCTTCATTGCAATTTCTTGCAACCCTGCCACGTGACCTGAGGGTATTCCCAGGACACGGTCCTTCGACTACCATCGGACAGGAATGTGATACAAACTTCTATATGGTAAGACTCTGAGTGATCAGAGTTTTTTTTTTACTTTTTTTGAAGAAAATGTGAGGTGTTTCTGTTTTTTTGGGTAACAAGATAAGTGAAGGAGGTGTTATGGAAGAAAGGTTAGAGGAAATTCTTGCCCTGGCATTGCAGTTTCATGTCAGCGATATTCATTTCACGCTTTTGAAGAAAGAAGATGGCAGTGAACAGCTTGTCATTGAGATGCGCGTGCATGGAAAGATGAAGAAACTGAAGAAGGATGAAAGGGATATCCGGCTTTTCCGCTATCTCATGTATCGGGCAGATCTGGATCTTTCGTCAGTCTTTCTGCCCCAGACTGGTTCTTTTGAAGCAGTGGTCAATGGACGAAGGATATCGCTGCGCTTTGCCATTATGGCAGGGTATCACCAGAGCAGCGGTGTATTGCGTATTCTTAATGACCATAGTGGCCTGCGTATCTCAGATTTGTCAGATGATGAGAAAACGGTGCAATATCTGAGTCACGTCACAGATCATACGAGCGGCCTTGTCGTATTCAGTGGTCCGACAGGTTCTGGCAAGACAACCAGTCTTTACACGATTCTTGATGCGGTACATGGCAGAAAGATCTACACCCTGGAAGATCCTGTAGAAGTTGTGCACGAACGCTACATCCAGTTACAGGTCAATGAGAAACAGCATATGTCTTATGCGGAAGGCATCCGTCAGCTCATGCGCCATGATCCGGACATCATCATGATCGGAGAGATCCGTGACACAGAGGCAGCGACGATGGCAGTGCGCTGTGCTTTGACTGGCCATCTTGTGGTGACAAGCCTGCATGCCCAGGATTGTGTTTCAGCAATTCTCAGACTCCTTGAGCTTGGGGTGGAGGCCTATCAGCTGAAAGATGTACTCACCGGGGTATTGAACCAGAGGCTATTGGAGATGCCAGATGGCAGAAAGACGGGCGTTTATGAGTACATGGACAGAAAGGAGGTTGAATACTGGTTTGAAAATAAATGCACTTCCAAAGAGTTTGTCCCGCTTGTCAGGAAAATGGATGCGTCAGTTATGTCCAAAGACAATTTCCAATGAAGATGTAGAATCGTTGTCTGCTTTGATGGAAGGTGGTTTTGCCTTTGTGGATGCCCTCAAAGTACTAAAGACAAAGAAGAATGCTGTGTACTTTGACAGGATGAAAAGACAATTGGAAAATGGCGAGGAATTGAGAACATTTATCAAAGACTATGTTCCTTCTGCTTATCAGCGATACCTTTCAGATTTCCTTTCTTTTCTCACGGTCAATGACAGCCTGCTTCTGGCAAAGGCGATGGTCGAAAAGGAAAGAAGTGACAGACAGCAGCTGTTCAAAGGACTGCTCTATCCGTTTTGTCTATTGGCGGGTATCAGCTTTGGTATGGTGCTGTTTAACAAGACGGTATTGCCCGGGATGATGTCCATGCTTTCTTCCTTTGGTACAGCGGATGAATCGGTGATTGTTCTTTCTGGTTTTGTGGAATTGTTTTCGTGGGTTCTCTTTGTATCGGTCATCGTTTCATCCATCCTGCTGCTCATCTTTCTTTCGGATGCGCGCATCGTTTCTACGTATCGCCTTCTTGCAAAGCATTTCAGTGGCACATTGCTTGTGCAATATGCTTCAAGGCAATTTGCCATCTTCTTTCTGCAGTGCAAGGCACGTAACATGTCCACCCGGCAAAGCATCGCTTTGATGAAGAATCTTTCATCAAGACCATTGGTGTCCTTTATTGCCGGGGAACTGGACCGCGTGTTTCTGCAGGGAGAAACATTTGAACATGCACTGGATTCCGTCTACATTGAGCCTTCACTTGCCCGGTTCTTCAAAATATCACTCTATGGTGAAAATACGGAGGAAATGCTGGAGGCATATCTTGTCATGTGTGATGAGCGCACAAAAAGACAGATCAAAAGGCTTACACAGATCATGCAGTGCATAACGTATGGTGCAGCGGGTATCGTCATCGTTGTTGTCTATCGCATATTGATGATGCCCATGAGCATGTTAAAGAATTTATGAAAGGAGACATATGAAACGCGATGGATTTACCCTGCTTGAAATGGCAGTGGTCGTACTCATCATTTCGGTATTGTTTTTACTGACAGTACCCAATATCCGTGACACATTGAATATTGTCAATGACCGTGGTTGCAAGGCAATAGAGAAGGTGGCAGATGCGGCAATTCTGGAATACAAGATGCAATATGATGAATTCCCGGGCAGTGTGCAGGACCTTGTCAGTGCAGGCCTGTTGACACAGGATCAGACAACCTGTGATAACAACAGCAAATCACTGGTGATCAGTAATGGAACGGCCCATGTCGAATGAAGGCTTCACCATTGCGGAAATGTGCATTGTCATCTTCGCTCTTGGCCTGTTTGCCTATCCTGCTACACTGGATACAAGCCCATATACAGCACTTTCGACATGGGCTTCCCAATACATCTGTTCCCAGGCTGAAGCCATTGCAACGTCACAGCAGACAACCTGTGCACAGGAAGAAGGCTGGCCAGCCATTTCCTTTAATGAAAAGGGAAATGTTTCAAGGGCTTCTACCATCTATGAAAATGGCAGGGAAGTCACCATCAGCCTCGGTACGGGAAGGCTTGTGTTCAAATAGCGGGTTTCTGCTGGTAGAAGGCATTCTGGTGGTTGTCATCACCATACTGCTTGTCAATGCGGTATCTTCCGCAATGACAGTCTTCTATCAGAGTGATGAGCATATTGAAGAGGCAGGTGAGCTTTATGATGAACAGTACCGCCTGGCATTGGAAAGGGGGAATGGATGCGATATCGATTGTCGTGTAACACCCACACCAACAGAGGATCCGCTTTGACGGAAGTATTGCTTGTGATGCTTGTGGCAACTCTGATGATGGCACCTGTTGTTTCGGCAATGCGCCTTGTCCCGCGCTTTCTTTCTTTCCAGGAAGAAGTGCAGGATGAAATAGCCCTTGTCCAGATGCGGCGCATTCTGATGTTGTCCTACAAGGTGGAAAATGAAGGCAGTACACTTGCCTATACATACCAGGAAAGAGAGTTTCGTTTGTCACTTGTCAATGGAAATCTCATCATCCAGCCTGGCACCCAGATGATTCTCACCGATATCAGCCATGCCCATTTTGAAAGTGCAGGGGAGGTGATCTATGTTGTCTATACAAGAGAGAATAAAGAGCGCAAAGCACCTCTTGTGCACACATGATGGTGTTGTTGCGGTATGGTTTCTGCTGCTGTTTCTGTTTTGTACAGCAGCGGTATTTGCCGGGATGATGGCAAAGCGGCATTACCTCGAAGCGATGGTTTTCATGAAAAAGGCAAATACATACCAGTGTACAGAGTCCATCATTCTCGACCATGTTAAATGTGCATTGCTCAAAGATGAACTTGTGGATGGGATACTCAATGTCCCCTATGTTGATGCATCGGTAACATTGTATGATGATGCATTGACAATTGATGTCAGTTCTCCTGTTGAAGAGACGATCACGGTCTTCTTTGATGCAGAGACACATTATGTCTATGAAATGGATGTCATGCGGCATGAGGATGGCTTCTATTGACAGCGATTGCCATTTCCTTAAAATAGGAAAGGATAGGTGGTGTTAAAAATGATTATTGTAAATGATTTGAAACCAGGAACATCCTTTGAATATGAAGGAAATCTGTATCAGGTGCTCAACCTGCAGCTGAATAAAACGGCAATGCGTCAGATGATCGTCAAGGTCAAGGTCAAGAACCTTCGTACAGGTGTCATCAATGAGCTTTCTTTCACCGGTGGTGACAAGGTAGAACAGGCACATATCGACAAGAAGGAAATGCAGTACCTCTATGATGATGGTACAAATCTTGTCTTCATGGATAATGAGACATATGAACAGATTGAAATTCCCAAGGACAGACTGACATGGGAAATGCAGTTCATGAAACCAAATGAAAATGTCACTATTTCCATGTATGAAAGTGAAATTCTCGGTGTCATGTTACCAGATAAGGTAACATTGCAGATCACAGAGTGCGAACAGGCTGTCAAGGGTGATACAGCTACTTCCGCAACAAAGAATGCTGTTGTGGAAACTGGTCTGGAAATCAAGGTTCCTCTGTTCATCCAGAATGGAGAAATGGTTGTCATTTCTACAGCAGACGGAAAGTATTCCGGAAGAGCATAAGCAGTAAGAGGTCCCAGGAGGAAACATTCTTCCCGGGATCTTTTCTTAATTATTCAAATAAAAGTATTATATGACACTTTGTCGTGGTATCATATTGCAGTGTGGAGTAGTTAGTATGAAAAGCAGAAGAAATCATAAGTGGAAGAGAAGTGCGCTTCCATCTGACCGTCATCAGCGCGCATGTGCCGCAAGACATATCCCATATGTAAAACGGTCTCATGAAATAAAGGATGTTGTCAGCGTTGAGACAACGATAGAAAAAGAAGCGGTAAAACCTGAAAAGAAACTTGTAGAAAAGAAGAAAAAAGAAAAGAAGGTTAAAGAGAAAAAGGTTAATGAAAAGAAACCTGGTGCACTGCACCGCTTCAACCGGAATGTACAGGAATCCCGCAATGCGGAAATTGATGCACTGATCAGTCGCAAAAAATATAATCCAATCGATCTTCTCATTCATCCATATAGTTGTATGAAACATGAAGCAGAGCAGGAACTGCCTTCCTCTTTGTTATCGAGTTTTGCAAGACTTCTCATCAAGTGGATAGTTGTGGCAGTGATTGTATCATTGTACTTTGCTTCTTTGATCAATCATTTCGATTTCAGCATTCTCCGTGTAAGCTTTACATCAGGCGCAAATACAGCAATGCGCTTATGCCTTTCCTTTGCGGCATGTGAACTGCTTGCGTATATTGTGATTACCATCTGTTCACGTGTGACGAAAAAACCACTCACGCTTGCCCGTGTATGTGCGGCAGGAACGATGGGTTTCCTATCTGAGATTGCAGGATTGGTGCTGGCTGGCATTGTTGGTATTGCATATCCTCTTGTGGCCATGGCATTGCTTGTGGGCGTTCTGCTCTATGGTACAGCGCTCAAAGGCATGGCTATATCAAAATGTGGTTCATTGCGTGAAGAAACAGTTGCGATTGTTATTGGTTTCAGTGCAATGCTTTCCATTGGTCTTGTGCTGCTGTTGTTCAACCTTGGCGAAACGGAACTCCTCAGATTGCTGCTTGAGATCTATTATTGATTGGTATTTACATATACTGCAATTGACAGTAAAATAAAGACGATAAAACTCAGGGCTGGGTGAAATTCCCGACCGGCGGTATACCCCGCGACTCCGCAAGGACTGAACCGGTGCAATTCCGGTGGCGACAGTAAAGTCTGGATGAAAGAGAGTTATCTGTCTTTTAGTTTTAAGTTACCCGGAGGTTTTGTCTTAGAACCCCCGTTTTTTATTGGGGGAGAGGAGGAAACCATGACAGCTATGTCAAAATCAGTCTTTTCTACGCGTTCCATCGCCAAATGTGCAATTCTTTCAGCAATTGCCTTCATTCTCATGTTCTTTGATTTTCCGCTTCCCTTTGCACCATCGTTCTACCAGCTGGATTTCTCAGAACTGCCGGTGATGCTCGGTGCTTTTGCAATGGGACCGCTTGCCGGAGTGGTTATTGAAGCGGTGAAGATCATTCTCAATCTGTTATTCAGTGGGTCTGATACGGCTTATGTAGGCGAGTTTGCCAACTTTATCATCGGTGTTGCCTTTGTGGTACCTGCCGCCATGATCTATGCACGCCATAAAACAAAGAAGAATGCGATCATCGGCATGATTGCCGGCACAGTCTGTATGACACTGATCGGATGTCTGTTTAACTATTACATCCTTCTGCCGATGTATTCAACACTATACAATCTGCCGATGGATGCCATCATCGGTATGGGGCAGGCATTGATACCTGTGATCAAAGACACATTTACCTTTGTCTGTTTTGCGGTAGTGCCATTCAATGTGGTCAAGGGTATTGTGATTTCCATTATCACCATGCTTGTTTACAAGCACATATCCCCATTATTGCACCGTTAACAGTCTGCCCTGCATTTGCGGGGCATTTTTTGTTTTCCTTACAATTGCGCGATATATGCTATAATATTTTCTGATTGTGGAGAGTTTTATGGCTAAAATATCAAGAACAGAAAAATACAAGGATTTAAGAGACAGCCTGGCACATGATGTCGGACAGGAAATTGAATCAAGAGAACTGGATCAGTTCCAGAAGAGATTGAATCAGCTGGATTCCACGAACTTTGAAGCACCCCGTGTTACGCCGGCAGCAGATCATGATCCTATTCATGCCCGCCGTACTCATCTCTCAAGATCTCAAAATGTTGAGAATACGGAGAACCTGAACTTCAATCTGGACAATGACAACCAGTATCAGGATCTCTACCAGACAGAGAGTTTTCATAATGATTATCTCGACCGTTATATCAATGAGGTCAAGAAGTACAATATCGAGCAGGGAAATGCGGTCAGTGAATATACTTCTGTCAATGTTCTTGATGGGTTACGCAAAGACAACAAAGAAAAAACCAGCCGTCCTGTACGCCCATATCCAGAAGAGAGAAGGGAGAGCAGACAGCCGGTGATGCCACAGCAGGAAGAGGCTTCTGTTCCACGTAATCCAAAGGATATTGCGGCAGAAGTACAGAATCTTGCGGATGAAGCCAGCGATTATTTTGAGGAAGAAATTGAAGAAAAGCCAGTGAAAGAGGCGAAGGTTTCACGGATGGATACCGATGAATTCAACAAGCACCTTGAGCTTGAGCGTACAACCCGCCAGCAGCTTCTCAATGAAACAACCCAGATGCGGGCAAAACTCGATGACTATGAGGACAACCTCAGTGAGGTCAGTGACAAGATGCGCCATACAAGCCAGATATTGAATATTGTGCTCATCATTCTCATCATTGCCCTTGTGATTGTTCTTGCGGTTGTTATTTACTGGATTTTTCTTGCGAATGGAGGTAACTGATACATGAAGATCAATATAGCTATTGATGGACCAAGTGCTGCCGGCAAGAGCACAATTGCAAAAATTCTTGCGGAAAGACTTGGTTATGTACACCTGGATACAGGTGCCATGTACAGGTGCTGTGCATTGAAGGCAAGAAGAAACGGGATTGACCTCGATGATGAAGAAGCACTATGTGCCATGCTTGAAAATACAGATATTCAGTTAACACCACAAGGTGATGTATATCTTGATAACGAAAAGGTCAATGATGAAATCCGCACAGATGAAAACAGCCTTGCCGCAAGCCGGGTTTCCAGCCTTGGTGGCGTGAGACGGGAAATGGTCAAACGACAGCAGAAGATGGCAGAAGACAAAGGGTTCATCATGGATGGACGCGATATTGGTACAGTTGTATTGCCGGATGCGGAAGTCAAGATATTCATGACAGCTTCTGCCCATGCACGGGCTGTGCGCCGTTATGAACAAAACATAGCAAAGCATCTTCCAACAGGTTCTATTGAAGAAATTGCAAAAGAAATTGCGGAAAGGGATGAACGGGATACAACTCGCAGTGAGTCTCCTTTGCGCAAGGCAGATGATGCGATTGCCATTGATACAAGCAATATGACAATTGAAGAAGTTGTCAATGCTGTTTATGAAAGAGCACTTCCTTATGTAAAGGAGGATGAAGATTGATGAAAAGTGGTGTGATTGCAATTGTCGGCAGACCAAATGTCGGCAAATCGACAATATTCAACCGCATAGCTGGTGCCCGTGTTTCCATTGTGGAAGATATACCAGGTGTTACAAGGGACAGAATCTATGCGACAGGGGAATGGACTGGCAATCATTTTGAACTCATTGATACAGGTGGTATTCAGCTTGAAGGACAGCCGTATCAGGAAGAAATACTCGCCCAGGTACAGATTGCCATTCAGGAAGCAGATGTGATCATCATGGTCTGTGATGGCAAAGGTGGTATGTCAGATGATGACAGATATATTGCCGGTATGTTACAAAGGTCAAAGAAACCAGTAGTACTGGCTGTCAACCAGATTGATGATGCGTCCAGAATTCCCAATATTTATGAATTCTATGCCCTTGGCATCGGTGATCCGATTGCGGTATCTGGTGTCCATGGTATCGGTGTTGGTGATGTACTCGATGCCTGCATGGAAAAGCTTCCAGAAGAGGATGCGGACAAGAAAGAAGAAGGTATCCGCATTGCGGTTATCGGTCAGCCAAATGTAGGCAAGTCTTCTCTTGTAAACAAAATCCTGCATGAAGACCGTTCGATTGTTTCCAATGAACAGGGCACAACCCGCGATGCCGTAGATACAAAGTTTATGTTCGATGGAAGACCATATGTCATTGTGGATACAGCAGGTATCCGCAAACGTGGCAAGGTGTATGAATCGGTTGAAAAGTATAGTGTACTCAGGGCAATGAGTGCCATTGAACATTGTGATGTCGCACTGTTTCTCATCGATGCCGAAAGAGGTATCCGTGAACAGGACAAACATGTTGCAGGTTATGCTGCGGAAGCTGGCAAGCCGATTGTCATCGTCGTCAACAAATGGGATACCGTGGAAAAAGATGATAAGACAATGCTCAGATATACTGAAAAAATCCGTGCTGAGTTTGCTTATCTTTCCTATGCACCTGTCGTCTATGTCAGTGCAAAGAGCGGACAGAGGGTAGATACGATCATTCCAATGGTCGACAAAGTCTATGCCAATGCCAACCGTCGCATTCCGACAAATGTACTCAACGAAGTCATTGCGGACACCCAGGTGACAACACCTGCACCGGCAAGAAATGGCAAACGCTTCCGCGTCTATTATGCAACGCAGGTTGCGACTGCTCCACCAACCTTTGTACTATCGTGCAATGATCCAAAACTCATGCACTTTTCCTACCAGAGATTTCTCGAGAATTCTTTACGGCAGGCATTTGATTTTGAAGGAACGCCGATCAAAGTAATCGCAAGGAGGAAGATTTCAGAATGAAGACAGCAGTTCTTGGCACTGGCAGCTGGGGTACAGCGCTCGGTCAGGTATTATGTGACAATGGAAATGAAGTTGTGATGTGGGGTGTTGAAGAAGCACAAGTCAAAGACATCAACGAAAACCATCGCAACAGTGCTTACTATGAAGACCCACTGCATGAAGCACTGCGTGCAGATACAGACATGCAATGTATCAAGGATGCGGATATCCTTCTTGCTGCTGTACCGACTATGGCTTTGGAAGATGTATTGACTAAGGCTGCAGCCATTGTGAACCATCCGGTCATTGTCATCAATGTCGCCAAGGGTTTCCATCCGGTTACCCATGAAAGATTATCGGTAGTGATCCGCAACATCATGCCTTCTGATAAGCTCAAGGCAGTTGTTTCCCTGATTGGACCAAGCCATGCGGAAGAAGTTGTCAAGCGGCTATTGACTGTTGTCAATGCGGTCAGTGAAGATGAAGAAAGTGCAGAAGCCATTCAGAAACTTTTCTCCAATGATTACTTCCGTGTTTACCGCAACACAGATGTCATCGGTGCAGAGATTGGTGTAGCACTCAAAAATGTCATGGCAATTGCTTCGGGAATTCTGGAAGGTATGGGACAGGGTGTCAATGCAAGGGCAGCCCTCATGACAAGAGGACTTGCCGAAATGGAACGCTATGGTGTTGCTTTTGGCGCAAAACCGGAAACATTCCTTGGACTGGATGGGGTAGGCGACCTCATCGTCACCTGTACTTCCACACTTTCCCGTAACTTCACAGCCGGTTATGAAATTGGTAAAGATGGCAGTGCAGAAAACTTCTTCAAGACAAACAAGAGAACTGTTGAAGGTATCTTTGCCTGCAAGGTTGTCTATGAAGAAGCAAAGAAGCACAACATCGACATGCCGATTACCAATGCGGTCTATGGTGTTCTCTATGAAGGAAAGAAACCACAGGATGCCATAGTTTCACTGATGAAAAGAGACCTTAAATCAGAAGAGAAGTAGGGCGATATCACACGATATCGTCTTTTCTTATACACAAAAAGAAATCCCTGTACGCAATTGCACAGGGATGATAGTTATACGCCAGTTGTTGGTGAAGCTGGTGGAGCAGGTGTAACAGGGTTTGTATTGGTTTGTTCTGCTTGAGGGGTACCATTATCAGGGGTAGGGGTTGGAGTTGACGGTGTTTCTTCGCCAGTTCCTCCTCCATTATTACCACCATCACTTCCAGATCCATTTCCTCCACCAGTTGTTCCGCTGTCTCCGGTTTCACCACCAGTTGATGGCTGTTGAGGTGGTGTAGGAGTAGGTGCAGGTGTAGGCTCTGGCGTAGGTGTTGGCGTAGGCTTTGGCTGCTGTTGCTGTGTATTTTCTTCTGCTTCAGTTTCTTCCTTTTCCTTATCCTTGTCGTCATTATTCAGGCCTTCTGAATAGACGGTATTGGAACCTTTGACATAACCCTTTGTTGTTACACGGTAAGAGTCAGACATGCTGTTAACCTGTGGGGTGTTGGCAAGACCACTCTTTGATACCGTTGTTGTCACCGTAGAACCGGCAGCTCTTCCGTCATTGACATGAGGCCATGTGCCCTGAACATAAGAAGTCTTTACCAGATCATCTGTTGGTTCTGCCACTGCCTGTTTTGCTTCATCGGTGATTGCTGCTTCAACATCGATGAGTTCGGAATTGATCTTACCGGCAATGTTCATGGACAATTTCCATTGGGCAAAGTAAGTATTCTGACCAGCAATTGCCATATCATAACCCGTCCATACGGCATTTGTGTACTTGGAGTTGGAAGATACCATCCATTCATCTCTTGCACTGCCGTTAGGAATACCATATTGCAGACCTGCCGCATCCCAGTCGGTTGTACCGGTCTTTGCATAGACTGGCCAGCTGCGCCTCAGGATGTAGGCATAGTTGAAGTATTTTGTCTGGGAGACATTGTTCTGCATGAGGGATACCGCAAGGTATGCACTTCCGGCAGAGAGAACTCTCTGGTTCTGGTTTTCCGGATAGAATGTATCACCGTTTGTCATGACAACACTGCGGATGGTATGTGGTTCATTGTAAACACCGAGGTTCATGATTGCCGCATGTGCACCAGCGAGCTGTTCGACAGTAACGGTGAATTCATTGGCACCGATGGCTACCCAGTACCAGTAGTTATCATCATTGACGGAATCAAAGCCAAGGCTCTCCATGTAATCGACAACTTTTTCCTTGCCAATTTTGTCCGTGACTTTTTCCAATGTCATGATGGCAGGGATGTTACGGGAGTCTGCCACAGCATCTTTGATACTCATGATACCAAGGTATCTTCCATCGTAGTTATTGATGGTTCGTGTTTCACCCGGATAAGAGTACTTCATATCGATGACCTGTTCATCGATGGAGAAACCAAGATATTCAAAGCCAAGGGCATAGGGAATAATCGGTTTGACAGTGGAACCTGGCTGATGGTAGGAGTCGGTTGCACGGTTCAGGAGTCTTGAACCACCGCTGGAACTGTAGTTTCTACCACCACCGATACCGACGATTTCACCATTGGAGTGATCCATGGTCACAATGGCAGACTGCATCAGATCATCCGCATATTGTACAGAAGTGTTACCTGCTTCAATATCGATGATCTTATCCTGGATGTCCGGATCCATAGCGGTGTAGATGTCCATACCCTTGATGACCGGATCGAAGCCTGTCATTTCAATGGCTTCCTCCACAACAACATCGATGTATTCCTGGTATTTGCTGTTGTGTTCAACAATATCGGTTGTCTCACCAACCAGCTGGTCTTCGACATTGATCGAAACCGCAAGGTTGTATTCTTCTTCGGTAATGTAGCCATGATACAGCATCATGTAGAGCACTTCATTACGTCTTTCTGTTGCATAGTCGAGATAGTAGTACGGGTTGTACTGGTTTGGCAGGTTGACGATACCGGCAAGCAATGCACTTTCAGAAAGGTTGAGTTCTGTGCAGCTCTTGCCAAAGTAATATCTCGATGCCATTTCCGCACCACGGATGTTCTGACCGAAGTTCAGTCTGTTGACATAGAGTTCGAAGACTTCTTTCTTGTCGAGCTTTTGTTCCAGCTGCATGGACAGGATGATCTGCTGTATTTTATAGCGGATACCATGTCCGGCAGAATAGGAAGTACTGTCATCACCGGCATCGACAGAGAAATAACTGTTCTTGACTAACTGCATCGTGAAGGTGGAACCACCCTGACCGGTGAGATCACCCGAACGTACATTGGAAATAGCAGCTGCTGCAAAACGGGGGATATCAAATCCGTTATGGGAGAAGAAGCGGGAGTCTTCAATGGACAGGAAGGCGTCCACAAGAGACTCTGGCAATTTGTCATAGCTGACATTTTCACGATAGTACGTACCAAGTTCCACAAGCAGATTGCCATCCGCATCATAGATACGGCTGCTTTCTTCACCAACAAAGTCGTTGACATTGAGCTCTGGCATATCGGATGTCATGATTTTTATCGTGACAAGTCCGACTGTACCAATCGCAAGATATACAGCCAGAATTCCACAAAGTATTGCAGTCCACTTGCGCATTCTCTTCTGCTTTTTCAGAAACTTCCTGCGCGCACCTGCTAATGCCCGTTCTTCATCTGTGAGAACGGACTTTCTTTCTGGCAATGTGTCGTTTTCTCTCTTTTTTCTCATTTGTTAAACCTCTGACTGCATTATTCTAGCACAATGCACATTTCCTGTATTGAACTCTCCATGAATTTTCAGAATTTGCGGTGCATAATACATACCTTTCTTTGATATTTGTGTCTTTTTCTTCATACAGTTTATAATAGGGATATGACAGTTCATCTCCATGTGCGCAGTGCTTCGTCACTGCTCGAAAGTACGATCCGCATCCATGATCTTGTTTCCAAGGCAGTACAATGCGGCTATACATCGCTGGCCCTGACTGACCACAATGTCATGCACGGTACAGCTTCTTTTGTGCGCGCCTGCAAACAGGCTGGTATTCATCCCATCATCGGACTCGAGGCAGATTGCCTCTACCATGAAGAAGTGATTCCGTTTCTGCTTCTTGCCAAGGACAACATCGGCTACAGCAATCTCCTGCGCCTTTCCAGCATCATTTCCTGTAAGGAAAGACCATGTACTTTACAGGAACTCATCGACGCAAAGAACCATTGTTTTCTGCTTGCCTATGGAGAAGGGGGCTGGTGTGATGGACCACTTGTCAAAGATGACAGGGGTGAGATTATCCGCCGCCTTTCCATCATGAAAGAGGAACTCGGCACATTCGATATAGCTCTTTCTTTTGAAGACTCTTCGTTATGGAAAAACCGTAATGGCATTCTGCGGCAGATTGCTGAGAGCCTTTCCATTTCGTGTTGTGCATTGAACAAGGTGTATTACCTCAATGAACAGGATGCACAGGGGTATCGGGCACTATGTGCATTGCGCAATGAGAAAAAGCTCAAGGATTCTTCATTGCCTTTGATCAAAGGCAGATATCTCAGAAGTATTGCGGAAATGGAGCGCCTTTATGATAAGGCATTATTGGAAAGAACGGATCAGATCGCATTGGAATGCAATGGAGATGGAACAGGTATAACGACGACATTACCAGACTATGCCATTCCTGAAGGGTTTTCCCATGAACAATATCTCACCCAGCTTGCATTAGCAGGTTTAAAGAAACGGCTGGATGGTGTTGTCCAGGAAAAATATGTCAGCCGTCTGCGATATGAACTTTCCATCATTGTGAAAATGCACTTTGAAACGTATTTTCTGATTGTCTATGACTATATCCGTTATGCCAAAAAGAAGGGCATTCTTGTCGGACCGGGAAGAGGCAGTGCAGCCGGTTCACTTGTCGCATATTGCCTTGGTATCACGGATGTGGATCCATTGCGCTATGATCTGCTGTTTGAGCGGTTCCTCAATCCGGAAAGGGTATCCATGCCAGATATCGATACGGACTTTCCTGATGACAGGCGTGCCGAAGTCATTGCCTATGTCAAAGAGAAATATGGGGCAGACCATGTTGGCGGCATCATTGCCTTTCAGACGATGGGGGCAAGGGCTGCCATACGTGATGCGGCAAGAATCCATGGCCTTTACAGCAATGAAACAGAAGTGCTTTTAAAAGCAATTGGCAGTGGTAATGAAACGTTGCGTGAAAAATATCAGAAAAATGCAAGACTCAAAAGACTGGTGGACAGTGAACGAAAGTTTGCGGCTGTCTTTGCGACGGCAGTAACCTTTGAAGGACTTCCCCGCAATGCTTCTGTCCATCCGGCAGGGATTGTCTTTTCAATGCGGCCACTTGTGGAAGTGGTGCCTTTGACAAAGGGAGATGGACTTCTCATTTCACAATATGAAGCAGCGTATCTTGAAGAAAGAGGTCTTATCAAGATGGACTTCCTCGCTTTGCGCAATCTCACGGTAATTGATGGTATCATGCAAAAGATCAGACAGGAGAATCCACAATTTGATGTCCGTCACATTTCCTATGATGACCCGGGTATTTATCAGGTCTTTGCCCATGGTGATACAACCGGTATCTTTCAGTTTGAAGCAGAAGATATGAAGCGCATATTGCGCAGGATGAAACCATCGGGCTTCAATGATGTTGTTGCTGCAAATGCTTTGCGCAGACCCGGTGCCAGTGCGCATATTGATGAATATATTGAAAACCATAAACATCCATCCGGCATTCACTGGCTCAGTGAATCGCTGAAACCGGTATTAGAGGATACCTATGGCATCATGATCTATCAGGAACAGGCCATGCGGGCAAGCCGTATTGTTGCCGGCTTTTCTCTTGGCAAGGCAGATATGCTGCGAAAGGCGATTTCCAAAAAAGATGAAGCACAGCTTGTACCATTGAAGAAGGATTTTATGCGTGGTGCATTGAAGAACCATTACGCACAACAAAAGGCAGAAGAAATCTGGCAGGTCATTGAACAATTTGGAACATATGGCTTTAACAAATCCCATGCGGTTGCCTATACAATGGTTTCCTGTCAGCTTGCATATCTCAAAGCCCACTATCCTTTGTACTTCTACCAGGCACTGCTCAGCAGTGTGGTGGGTGACCAGCATAAGAGTGCCCAGTATGTGGATGAATGCCGCCATCGTGGCATCGTTGTAGAACGGTGTGATGTCAATCTGTCTTCTGTTTCCTATACCATTGAAAAGGGAAATCTGCGTATGCCGTTATCTGCAGTTAAAGATGTGGGCAGTGCAGCCGCAAAGAAAATACTCGATGAAAGAAAAGAGAATGGCCCATATAAGGACTATGTGGAATTTGTCGCAAGGGTGGACCTTGTTTCGGTTTCAAGGCGCACCATTGAGGCATTGATTCATGGAGGAGCACTGGATGGATTTGGATATAGCCGGGCGACGATGCTTGCCGGACTGGATGAATCATTGAATTATGCAGGTCTTGTCAGAGTCAGGGAAGGTGACCGCATCCGGATCAATCCGGATCTTGTTTCCAAACCGGTCTTTGTGCGCATTAAAGACAAGCTGTATGAACGCAACCTGAAGGAAAAAGAAGTACTTGGCTTTGTGCTTGGCAATGATATTACAGGACTCATGCGAAAGAAGTATAAAATCGATGATCCAGGACTTTCCGCATTTCTGCAAAGCAATGGGGAAACCATCCGCAGTTTTGGCATGATTGTTTCAGTGCGGGAGATCACTTCTCGCAATAACCGCAAGTATTGCCGGATTGTGATTACAGATGGTCTGACCGAAATTACGGCAGGACTATGGCCAAGTGACTACCAGAAATATAAAGATCAGCTGGTGGCTGGTTCGTTTGTGCGCTTTGATGGTAAAATGAATGAAAATGGATATATCCAGGCGGATAGAATTGAAATATTTGAAGGAAATGGTGAAGAAGAATGACAAGAATACTGATTGTGGACGATGAAGCGGATATTCGTGAAGTTGTTAGGGAATATGCGGAAATCAATGGCTATGTGGCAGATGAGGCAGAAGATGGCATGATAGCCCTCAATATGATCAAAGAACAAGACTACGATCTTGTCATCCTGGATGTCATGATGCCTAAACTCGATGGTTTTTCCCTTTGCCGTGAGATTCGCAACATCGTTGATGTGCCGATTATTATTCTTTCTGCCCGCCAGGAAGAATATGACAAGCTCTTTGGGTTTGAACTTGGTGTTGATGACTATGTGGTCAAACCATTTTCACCAAAGGAACTTATGGCAAGGGTGAAGGTGGTGCTGGAAAGAAAGAGAATGCACCATAACAATGTCATGAAATTCGATGGTCTTGAAATTGATGTGGAAGGCAGAACGGTATGTGTAGATGGAGAACGGGCAGCCCTTACGCCGAAAGAAATCGATCTGCTCATTTGTCTTGCTTCACATCCAAATGTTGCCTTGTCGCGCAGCAGACTGCTCAATGAAGTATGGGATATTGATTTCTATGGTGATGACAGAACCGTTGATTCACATATCAAGATGCTCAGGGCACATCTTGGCAGATACCGTGACTTCATCGTGACCGTCAGAGGAATGGGGTATAAGTTTGAAGTTTGATTTCCGCGGCATCCGCTTCCGGATGATGCTTGCCTTTCTTGCCCTGGCACTTTCGGTCATTTTTCTGCTTGGCGCATTGCAGATATCTTTGATCAGACCGTACTTCCGGGAAAGCAAGACCGCTTCCATCAAAGGTATCGCTTCCAGCATCCAGCAGATGCTTTTATCCAGTGATGGTGGAAACAACGAGGATGTAGAAAATGCTTTCCAGCAGGCTGTAGAAAGCAATGCCTGTGTGGTGATTTACAATGCCAGAAACGAAGCTGTCTATTCAGCGGACATGCTTGGTGCAGGTTGTGTGTTCAACCCGGCTGTGACGACAGACAGTGAAGTCAGCTTTCATAATGCTTTGTCCATGCGGACACTGGTAGATGAAAACCAGGGAGAATATTCTGTGCAGGTAAATAACACCCGCACATCGCAGGAAATGCTTGTCTATGGGGTGGCTGTACACGAAAACCTTGCGGATTATTATATGTATTTCAATACACCGCTTGAACCGGCAGACAGCCTGATCACCCTGTTTTCCAACCAGTATCTCATCTATACGGTTGTGGTCATTTTCTTTGCGGTTTTATCGGCTTACTGGTTTTCGGGAAGGCTTGCCAGCCCGATTGTCACGATGCGCAAAGAAGCAGCCCGTCTTTCCGGGGCGGACTATGATGTGCATTTTGATGGTGGTTCTTTCTCTGAGACAAAAGAACTTGCCAGCACCTTGAACAAAGCGGCAGAAGAACTGGAAAAGACAGATGAATTGAGAAGAGATCTCATGGCGAATGTTTCGCATGATATCCGCACCCCTTTGACAAACATCCGTGCCTATGCCGAAATGGTGCGCGATATATCCGGTGAAGACAAGGATAAACGCACAAAGCATATGAATGTCATCATCCGGGAAACGGAGTATCTCAATCGCCTTGTCAATGAGATGAGTGAGCTGTCATTGATTCAGTCAGGCAATTATGCCTTGCAGAAATCGAATGTGGATATCAGTGAAAAGCTGTATGAAATTGCGGAGATGAATGAACCGCTCATCAAAAAGAGCGGTCTTGAACTCATCATTGAAGGAGATGAACACTGCATCATCTATGCGGATGATCTCAAGATCAAAGAAGTTGTTCATAACTTTCTGACCAATGCCATCCGTCATTCCTCACCGGGTGGCAGAATCTGGATGCGCGCTTTTGAACAGGAAGAAGGTGTCATCCGGGTTGAAGTACAGGATGAAGGGGATGGCATAGCTGCGGAAGATCTTGATAAGATATGGGACAGATACCAGAAATCAAGCCGCTCCTTTACCCGTAATACAAATTCGACGGGTCTTGGGTTGTCAATTGTTAAAGCGATTCTGGATGCCCACCATGCCCAATATGGTGTGATTTCTACCATTGGCAAAGGATCCACATTCTGGTTTACTTTTGGAGAATACAATGAAGACTGATTATCTTTACGGAACAGACTATCGCATATACCAGCCAGAGAATATGTACCACTTCAACAGTGACACAGAATTCCTTGGCAGGATGATCGAAGCAGAAAATGGAGACGCAGTGCTCGATATTGGAACATGTACCGGGGCATTATTGCTCTATGCTTCACTGTATACAGATAACCTCACCGGCATTGATCTTTTTGAAGAAGTGTGCGTTGCCGCAAGAAACAACATGGCGATGAACGGGGTGAAGGCAGAAATTGTCTGTGGCCGTATTCAGGACTATGTACATGATCCATTTGATGTGATTATTTCCAACCCACCATATTTTGCGACAAAGAACGATGCTTTGAAAAATGAAAATCCCTATGTGCTTGCGGCAAGGCATGAGGACTATCTTCCCCTGGATGCATTGTTTGATAGTGTGAAACGTCTCTTGAAAGAGAGTGGTACATTTTATATGGTCCACCGGGCTTCCCGGATGGAAGAAATTATCGATGCTGCCCAAAGACATGGTCTTTCGCTTTGGACAAAACGCATATCTTTTGATAAACCAGGTGGCAGGGAAAAAGCATGTGTGCTTGCCTTTTCAATGCAGAAACGAAAGCTTGTAGAATATAAGCCTGCGTATATGAATGATCGCGACAGCTTTGCGATAAAGGAGGCAATCTGATGAATATACTGATCTTTATTGCCGGATTGTTATTTGCTGCATGTGCGATCGTATTGACCATTGTGCTTGCCTATCAGCCGAAGCCTTCTGCACCTGTCTTTAAACAAGATGAAATACGGGAAAATGAAGAAAAGCTTTCCTATGCAAACAAATGGAAGAGATGGACTGGCAGTTTTGAGAAAACCCATGCGGATATTCAGATTCTCTTTGAGAAAACACCATTGCAACACGGTGTGTTTCTGGAAGGCAGACTTGCGAAAGAAAGCGGACATACATTGTTTATCTTTTATCAGCAGGAAACGCTGGAACTCTATCTGCAGGCACTGGAAGAACTGATGGGAAATCATGAACTTTCCATTCTTTCCGATGATATTCTTCTGACAGATACAGCAGATGGAAAGGCGGAGGGTGAACTTGTGGATATCCTGCGGAAAAAGGGGAAGCGCTATGCCATGTGCCTTTCTGATACATCCGGTATTATAGAAAGAAACAACATACTATTTGGCTGTATGGGCATCCTGCGCAAATCTGTTATATACCTTTCTTCTGATGAAGAAAAAGAAGGGACATGGTATGGGAAGGAAACATGGGTGCCTTCTGTTTTGAAGAAGATGTTACCGTTCAGGCTGCAATTGCAGTTATTGCTGCCAAAGTGTAAAAAAGGTATCGGGAATCTTGTTCTTCTTTTTCCGGAAGGAAAGGTATTCTTTACTTCCTTCGTTCATGTGGAAAAGGGACAGGTTATTATTTCCGCAAAAGATGAAGAAACAAGTGAAAAGCTGCTGGGATGGTATCGGAAACAGTGTTCTTCTTCCCTTGTATTGAAAAAACAGATTCCTTCTTCTCAGATTGCCGGTAAGGAAGTAACAGAAAAAGTGCAGGCAGCTATTGCATCTTCGTTTGAAAATGTCGTACCTTTACCAGTGATGCAGGAAGATGAAATATCCTGCTGTCTGGATCCATTTGTGCATAGCAGAATTGCTTTTGCGCCAGTTGGACGAAAGGATATTTCCCATCGGGCAGCGGTTGCGTTTTATAGAAATTTACGATTACAGGAGGGGAGAACGACATGATTAAAGCTATATTTTTTGATATTGATGGCACGCTTATCCGGATGGATACACATGAAATTCCATCTTCGACATTGAAGGCTTTGCATGCCCTGAAGGAAAAGGGAATCCGTCTGTTTATTGCAAGTGGCCGTCCACCGGTACATATTCCATTGCTCTGCAAGGATTTCCGTGAGTTTCCATGGGATGGGTATGTGTTGTTGAATGGACAATATTGTGCAGATGAAAAAATGCAGGCATTCAGCACAAATCCAATTCCCAAAGCAGCGTTGGAGAAACTTGTGCCATACCTGCAGAAGGCTGATTTTGACTGTTCTGTGTTTGAACTGGATTTTTCCTATGAAGTCCGTTTCAATGCGGATACATATGCCTATCTCAAGGAAATTGGCAAGGAACAGGATATGCCGCCGGTTCTTGATCCGGTGCGCTGCCTCAGCCATGATACATATCAGATCTGCCCACATATTCCACCTGAACAGGATGAAGAATTCCTGTCTCATGCCCCAGGTATGAAGTCTGCCCGCTGGACACCGCGGTTTGCGGATATGATACCGGCAGATGGCGGAAAGCCAGAAGGCATAAAGAAGATGCTGGCAAAATATGGTCTGAACATGGAAGAATGCATGGCCTTTGGTGATGGTGGCAATGATATGAGCATGCTTGAAGCAGCTGGCATTGGTGTTGCCATGGGCAATGCGGAAGATCGTGTCAAGGCATGTGCTGACTATGTCACGGACAGTATTGACAATGATGGCATCATGAAAGCCTTGCAGCACTATTCACTGCTTTGAGTTTCCGTGCTTTCAAGCGTATAGCATACAATTTCCGCATCGGAAAGAAAGCGCACATCCTTCTGTGTTGTTCCGGTACCATTTGTGATATCGAGGACAATGCCGGAGGATGTTTTTTCCTTTCCACGAAGATATTTCTCAGCACCCGGAGGGGCATAGAGGGAATTGAAGAACCACCATGCCTGACCACCATGGGTATGACCGGAAAGACAATAGTCAGTCAGGTCAGAAGGCAGCTGGTCCACAATGGAAGGCACATGACTTACGGCAATGACATAGTTGGAATGGGATACATTCTGATAAGCCGTTGTCGTATCTGGTGTGCCATTGATGGTGTTATCGAGACCGACAAGGGTCACAGACCCGTTGGAGCGGTTGCGCAGGGCGATGGATGTGTTGTTGAGCAGTTCAAAGCTGCCATTTTTCAATATGGTCTCCACCGTTGCCTGTATTGTTTCATTCTGCTTGTCATTGTCCCCATAGACGGCGAATTTGCCAAGTGGGGCATCAATAGAAGAAAGGGCATTGATGAGGGTGGCAGCCATACCTTCATCCGGGGTGATGGTTTCTTCAAACAGGTCTCCGCCAAAGATGACAATATCAGAACCGGTGTTATTGATCGTGGAAATGAGGGTATTCAGACGTTCTTCATCTACATATAGTCCATATTCCAGATCGCTGAAGAATGTGATTTCTATGCCATCCATAGAGGCGGGTATTTTGTCGCTGGAAAGTGTTTCCCTGCGCACGGTAATCTTTTTGGGTGCACTGATGAAGGCCCTGTAAACCGTATAGAGAATAAGGGCAATAACGATGAGAATGCCCGTGAGAATTTTAGTTGAGTGTTTCATGGATTCAATGATACCATAATCACGCAACAGAGAAGGGGAATATTGTACGGGAGGTTGAGATGATCAGAAAATTATATGTGCTGCAATATAATACATTAGTCATCCGTGGCAGATACCCGGCAAAGGGAGCACGTGAACTGCTTGCCGGACTCTATGCTGAGAATCTTCCATTTCTCATCCTCACCGATCAGTCTGGCAGAACAAGGGAAGAAATTGTCCGTTCGATGATGGATATGGGGTTCTACCACATTCCCTATGATGCCATCTATACAAGCACCATGGCTGCTGCAGACTGGGTTGCCCGGCAGTACCCCGAAAAGGCAAAAGCTGCCTATATTGGTGGCAGAGGCATGAAGAAGTCACTGGAAGAAGCGGGGTTTGCGATTGTCAACACCCATCCGGACTGGCTGTTTGTCGGCTTTGACCGCAATGCGACTTATGAAGATTATAGTTTCGGACTGTCTTTGTTACGGTCTGGTTCAGCCCTTATTTCTACTGATTCATCTCCGACAAGATTCGGTGATGCTGGTGAAGGAATCGGGGCAGGCGCGATTGTCCGCATGCTGGAATATGCAAGTGGGACAAGGGCACTTGAATTTGGAAGACCTGGTGTGATATCTGTCGCTTCAGCATTAAGTTATCAGGGTTATGAGGCAAAGGAAGCCATCTTTGTCGGTGCGGATTTCAAACTGGACATTATACCAGCACTGCAATGTGGGATGGATACAGTACTTGTGACTGAAGGAAGGTCTATTCAGGGGCTTGGCATGAATGAGAAGATGCATCCGCGGTGGATGGTTGAGGATTTGTCAGGTCTTCTCAGGTGAGTGTTGCACGTTACGAAAAGTGCTGTTAAAATAGCTTCGTTGCGATGAAGAAAAAGTAGTAGCAGGAACCCCGGCACAGAGAGACGGAGTGTGGTGAAATCCGGAGCGGTGGGCACTGTGAACTCGTTTTTGGAGCAGCCATCATGCCAAAGATGTTACAAAGAAGGCAAGAGGGCACGGGGAACCGTGAACTAAGGTGGTAACGCGTTGAATAACGTCCTTAGATGATGAGGACGTTTTATTTTTTTGTAAGGAGGAGAGTATGGCTTACGATCACATCAGTGTAGAAAAGAAGTGGCAGAAGTACTGGGATGAGCATAAGACATTCCGCACCGATGCCCATGACTTTTCCAAAAAGAAGTATTACATTCTCGACATGTTTCCGTATCCGTCAGGACAGGGACTTCATGTCGGACATCCGGAAGGGTATACAGCAACGGATATTGTTGCCCGTATGAAGAGAATGCAGGGATTCAATGTCCTGCATCCAATGGGTTTTGATGCCTTTGGTCTTCCTGCTGAGCAGTATGCGATCAAGACAGGCAACCATCCGGAAGTTTTCACTTATGCCAACATCGATCACTTCCGTGAACAGATCAAGGCACTTGGTTTTTCTTATGACTGGGACAGGGAAATCCGTACCTGTGATCCGGATTACTATAAGTGGACACAGTGGATCTTCCTCAAGATGTATGAACATGGTCTTGCTTATGAGGCAGAAATGCCTGTCAACTGGTGCCCGGAATTAAGAGCTGTTCTTGCCAATGAAGAAGTTATTGATGGCAAGAGTGAAAGAGGCGGCTATCCGGTTATCCGCAAGCCGATGAGACAGTGGGTATTGAAGATTACCGCCTATGCAGAAAAGCTGCTCAATGATCTGGATACAGTAGACTGGCCGGATTCCACAAAAGAAATGCAGAGAAACTGGATTGGCAAGTCCACAGGTGCCAATGTTGTCTTCAAGGTTGATGGTACAAATAAGGAATTTACCGTATTTACCACAAGATGTGACACATTGTTTGGTGCGACATATTGCGTGCTTGCGCCAGAACATCCATTTGTGGAAGAAATTACAACAGCTGACTGCAAGGAAGCAGTAGAAGCCTATAAGAAGGAAGCTGCCAAAAAGAGCGACCTCATGCGTACGGAGCTTTCCAAAGAGAAGACAGGTGTCTTCACCGGTGCTTATGCTATCAATCCGGTGAATGGCAAGAAGGTGCCTATCTGGATTTCTGACTATGTATTGGCAACACATGGAACAGGTGCCATCATGGCAGTTCCAGCTCATGATGAACGTGACTATGCTTTTGCAAAGAAGTTCAACCTCGAGATCATTCCGGTTCTTGAAGGTGGCAATGTGGAAGAAGAAGCCTATACAGGAGATGGTGTCCATATCAATTCCGGATTCCTCGATGGTATGGACAAACAGACTGCGATCGATACGATGATCGCATGGCTTGAAGAACACCATTGTGGTAATGCCCAGGTAGCTTATAAGCTGAGAGACTGGCTGTTCTCCAGACAGCGTTACTGGGGTGAGCCGATTCCTGTCATTCATATGGAAGATGGCACAATCCGCACCGTACAGATGGATGATCTGCCACTGGAACTGCCGGTTGTAGAAAACTATCTGCCTTCGGAAGATGGTGAATCACCACTTGCTCATGCCGGAAGCTGGCTCGATGTGGAAATTGATGGTGTCAAGGGACATCGTGAGACAAATACCATGCCACAGTGGGCAGGTTCCTGCTGGTATTACATCCGCTATATTGATCCACATAACAAGGAAGCCATTGCGGATAAGGAACTGATGGATCACTGGCTGCCGGTAGATCTCTATATCGGTGGTGCAGAACATGCGGTATTGCATCTGCTGTATGCAAGATTCTGGCATAAGTTCCTCTATGACATCGGTGTTGTCTCCAGCAAAGAACCATTCCAGAAACTGTTCCACCAGGGTATGATCCTTGGTGAAAATGGTGTCAAGATGTCCAAGTCCATGGGTAATGTCATCAATCCGGATGACCTTGTGAAGTCTCATGGTGCAGATGCACTGCGTGTCTATGAAATGTTCATGGGACCGCTCGATGCTTCTCTGCCATGGTCTACAAAGGGCATGGATGGTGCAAGAAAGTGGCTGGACCGTGTATGGAGACTTGTCACTGATGAAAAGATGATCGTTGATGAACCAACTCCGGAACTTGATTACAGCTATAACTTCACGGTGAAGAAGGTCACAAATGATATTGAAACACTCAATTTCAATACAGCTATCTCCCAGATGATGATCTTTGTCAATGACTGCTATAAGCTCGGTAAGGTCAACCGTACAATGATCGCCAATTTTGTACTGATGCTTTCCTGCTTCGCGCCACATATCGGTGAAGAAATGTATGGTCTTCTGACACACAAAGAAGGCACATGTGCATATGAACAGTGGCCTGCTTATGAAGAAGCCAAGCTTGTTCAGGACAAGGTAACCATTGCTGTTCAGGTCAATGGCAAGATGAGAGGCAAGTTTGAAATTGAAACTGGTGCTTCCAAAGAAGATATGCTGGCAGCAGCCAAGGCAATCGAAACAGTCAAAACACATATTGATGGCAAGACAATCGTCAAGGAAATTGCAGTACCTGGCAAGATTGTCAACATTGTTGTCAAATAATATTGTTTCTTATCAACCCTGTATGATCACGAATCATATAGGGTTTTTCATATTGTGCTCTGTATTGAACAATCCATATAATAAAAGCATGGATGATATTTTGATATTGCATAAGATAGCAGAGAAATATGGCTGGAAGATAACAGGTGATCCAGAACCACTGCATGGAGGGCTTATGAACAAGGTCTATAAGGTCAACACAGAGCAGAGAGCGTATGTCATCAAGTTATTGAATCCATTCATCATGCACAGGCCTGATGCCATGTACAACTTTGCACTTGCTGAACAACTTGAACAAAGACTGGAAGAGACTTCCATACCAATTCTTCCAGCCTTGTCCATCCATGGAAGCAAGATGCAGGAAATAGATGGTACATATTTCTATGTCTATGACTATTTCAAAGGAAAGGCATTGAAAACAGATGAAATCACTACATTTCTTTGTGCACAAATTGGTGAAGTACTGGCAAAGATACATGGGATTGAACGAAGAAATGAGAAACAGAACATACAGGAAAGTCATGTGGAATGGGAAATGTATCTGGAGAAAATGAAGCATACGGATCAGAACATATATGTTGTATTGAAAGAAGCATTGCTCGTGATCAAAGAGAGTGAGAGAAAAAGAAATGCGGCGATAGAAAAGCTACCTCATATTGTTTCCATCTGCCATAATGATATGGACAGCAAAAATGTACTCTGGGATGGTAAAGAATACAGGATTATTGATCTTGAGTGTCTTTCCTATAACAATCCATATTGTGAAATGATGGAACTGGCACTGAACTGGTCTGGTTTTGACATTGGATTGCAGGACTATTCCTTGTTGCATACATTTTTACAAAGCTATGAAAGTGCAGGAGGTAAACTCCCCACAGATTGGGAACCAATCTATGATTTCTGCACAGACAAAACGGAGTGGCTTGCCTACAATATCAAAAGGGTCCTTGGAATAGATTGTTTAGAAGAAGAAAAAGAGATTGGTAGAAAAGAGATAGAAAAAACCATTCAACAAATCCCCTTTTACCATGAACATAGAAGAGAGATACTTGCACATTTTCAGTATAGATGATGCATCAGAAAATATGATCTTGTCTTTTCACATGCTAATTGTATACTATTCATGAAGAGAGTATCTCTTGTAAAAAGCGGTGTACCCTACCAAACAAGAAAGTGGGAATGAAAACAGTTGCCAGCAGATGCTGGCTTTTCTTTTGAAAGGGATGCACATTTCCTGTTTGTATAGCCTCATATCCGCTTTTTTGCTATAATCTTGCAGTACGATTATGAATGAATTCAAAGTGACGATTGATCAGTTCAGCGGACCATTGGATCTGATGCTGCATCTGATCAGAGAAAAAAAACTGGATCTGTTTGATCTTGATATGAATGTATTGACAGATCAATACATAGCATATCTCAACAGTATGCAGGAAATGCATCTGGAAGTAGCTGGGGAATATCTTGCAGAACTTGCTTCTTTGATTGAATACAAGTCGAGGAAGATGATACCTGGTAATGAGGCTGAACTGGAAGAAGAGGAAGATCCAAAGCAGAAACTTGTGAAAAGACTTCTTGAATATCAGCAATACAAAGAAGTTTCCCGCCAGTTTGAAGAAATGTATGAAGACCGTCAGACAAAGATCAGCCGTCCGGTTCTGGAAGAAGCTGACCAGTGGATGAAGGAAAGTGATGAAGGGCATGTGACAGGTACGCCATATGACCTTGTCAAAGCTATGCGGAAGCTGTTATACCGCATGCAGATTGAAACACCAAAGGAAAGGTCCTTTGAAGTCAAAGAAATATCCATTGAGGACAGGGAACTGGAAGTAAGGGCAAAGCTGGACAGTCTGCCGGATACATTTGCTTTTGAAAGGCTGCTGGAAGATTGTGCAGGTAATCCACAAAAGGCAATTGCAACATTTATTGCTGTTCTTGACCTTGCCCGGCAACATATTCTTTTCTTTACCGTAGACGAACAGGAAACAATCTGGTTTTCAAGAGGTGTAGTACAGGCATGAGTGAAACAGTGATGAATGAAGAGATGAATACAGATTTTGCCCTTTCCGTTTTGGAAGGTCTGTTATACATTACAGGTGATGAGGGTCTTACGGCCGAGCAGGCTGCGAAGGCTTTGGAGATTGAAGAAGACAAGGCAGCGGAATTACTCGATGTACTTGCTATCAGGTATGAGGAGAACCATGGCATTGAACTTGTGCATTATGGCAGTGTATACCGGTTTGTGAGCTGTGGATTTGTCCATGCCTATGCTGAGAAGCTGTTTGCGATGGAAAAGAATGCAAAGCTTTCCCCGGCAGCTTTGGAAACACTTGCCATCATCGCTTACAAACAGCCGGTTACCCGGGTTGAAATTGAAGAAATCCGCGGGGTAAGTGCTGATGTGATGTTACGCAAACTGCAGGCAAGGGGACTCATCAAAGAAGATGGCAGAAGTGAAGCGCCTGGCAGACCAATTCTCTATTCGGTAACGGATGAGTTTATGAATGACTTCCAGCTTGTCAGCCTGGATGAGCTTCCTGAGCTTCCGGACTTCAATGAAGAAAAAGAGGAAGGCAGTGATCTGTTTGAACGTTAAGACTTTGATGAAAACAGTTATTTCCTTCTGCGCGGTGATTGGTTTATGCGGATGCAGTGACCTTGCGGTTCTCATCCGTACTTCATCATCGAACACCCCATCCAGCAGCGAGGGTACTGAACAGTCCCTTGCCAATCAGATTGCTGGACATCTGATAGAAGAACTGAGTATGGAAAATATGGAAATGCTGAAAGAAAGAAACATGAGGGCACTTGTCTTTGGTGGGGAAGAAGTATACAGCGATGGTGTCATCTACCATTCCTCAGCAGGAAAAAGCGACACAGTTGGTGTCTTCTATGTAACAGAATTTGAGACGGCACTCAATGATGTCAGGGAATATGTCAACAGCCTTGAGGCGATGACAAATGTGTATGATATGTCGGAAATCTTCAAGATTTCCAATGCGGTGATCCGTGATAATGGAACAGACAAGATTGTATTGATTATTGCGGATGATATTGAAGAAGCCAAACAGCTGGCGGATGAAGAAACCAGCAGATGATATAGATCAGGTTAGGAGGATGCACAAATGATCGATCGTTATTCACGCCCCGAAATGCGGGAAATCTGGAGTGAAGAGAGCAAGTTTCAGGCTTGGCTCGATGTAGAAATTCTGATTGACGAAGCCTGGAGTAAACTTGGTGAAATTCCTGCAGAAGATGTAGAGAAGATTCGCGCCAATGCAAAGTTTGATGTAGAGAGAATTCTCGAAATTGAAAAACAGACAAGGCACGATGTCGTTGCCTTCACCCGCTGTGTTTCTGAAAGCCTTGGGGAAGAGAAGAAGTGGGTTCATTATGGTGTAACAAGTACCGATGTCGTCGATACGGCGAATGGTATCCGCTTCAAGAAGGCAGATGACATTCTGCGCAAGGACATCCATGACTTCATGGATATTCTCAAAGAGAATGCATTGAAGTATAAAAATACGATCATGATGGGCAGAACCCATGGTGTACATGCGGAAATTACTTCCTTTGGCCTTGTATTTGCCCTCTGGTATGAAGAAATGAAGAGAAACCTCGAACGGTTTGAAAGTGCATGTGCTGATGTGGAATGCGGAAAGATTTCCGGTGCTGTAGGTACATTTGCCAACATTCCTCCATTTGTACAGGACTATGTATGTGAACATCTCGGCATTCATTCTGCTGCTATTTCCACACAGGTATTGCAGCGTGACCGCCATGCCCACTACTTTGCGACTATTGCTCTGATTGGCGCATCTCTTGAACAGATGGCTACAGAAATCCGTCACCTGCAGAGAACAGAAGTACGTGAAGCAGAAGAACACTTCAACAAAGGACAGAAGGGTTCCAGTGCTATGCCGCATAAGAGAAACCCGATTGGTTCTGAAAATATCTGCGGTTGTGCAAGAGTTCTCAAGGGATATATGGTCACTTCTTATGAAGATGTTGCTCTCTGGCATGAAAGAGATATTTCTCATTCTTCTGCAGAACGCATCATTGCCCCAGACGCAACAGCATTGCTTGACTACATGCTTGTAAGATTCGGCAACATTCTCAAGAATCTCACTGTTTTCCCGGAAAACATGAAGAAGAACATCTGGCTGACAAATGGTGTCATCTTCTCTCAGCGCTTCATGTTAAAGCTTGTTGAGAAGGGATGGTCTCGTGAAAAGGCATATGATACCGTTCAGCCACAGGCTATCAAAGCATGGGAAGAAGACCTCAACTTCAAGGAACTCATGGAAGCACAGCCTGAAGTTACTGCTGCTCTGACACAGGAAGAGATCGATGACTGCTTTGATCCTTACTACCACATCCGCAATGTGGATACAATTTTCAAAAGAGTTGGTATACTCTGATCCATCAACAGGAAATGTGAAATTCACATTTCCTGTTTTTTTTTACTTTTTTTGGGGAGTTCTGCATCTTCTGGGTACATATATTCCTCCATGACGGTGCTCCGCACCGTCTCAAATGTTTCATTAATATATCTTGCCACTTTGACTCCACTATTATGTCTGCTATTCTTTCTTTAGAGAGCGGGCTCTGTTTAGAGCACGTGGAGACGAGTGGTTTTTTTGACACCGC
>CASEPS010000021.1 GCA_949289855.1 uncultured Erysipelotrichaceae bacterium | reverse complement strand
GAGGCAACTTCCCCCATTCTTATTGTTTTCCAATAACTAGTATGTGGGATGATCCTCGAACACGCAAGTTAATGGAGGGCTTTTACATATTGTCTTAAACATCAATACTTTCTTCATTTTTGTATTCCTTTCATAAATGCTCTTCTATACTCATCGCTGTTATAATATTCTGTGAATGTAATTATAATAGTAAGTTTTTGTTAATTTATAGTAAATGTCTCTTTAGAAATTCCAGATTGATTCTAGATTCATAATCATTTCTGTTGACCTTAAGGAACAACAATGCTTTAATACTACATGTCTTTTATCAAGAATGGGTGAGAGAGTCAGCTCTTTGACCCCATACCAGCCTACCGAATGGCAAGGTGGTAAAGCTGACAGCGATAAAGAAAGAGAACATATGTGCCTCTTTCAAGAGTCTTGAAGAAGACAAACAGAAGGAGGTTTTTATTATGACAAAACGTTATTTTACATCTGAATCCGTCACAAGTGGTCATCCTGATAAAGTATGCGACCTCATTGCGGACTCCATCCTTGACGAAGCACTCCGTCAGGACCCACATTCCCATATGGCAGTCGAAGCTACCATCAAAGATGATCTGATTCTTGTCTATGGTGAAGCAGGCACAAAAGCAGACATTGACTATGAAGCTATTGCCCTTGGTGTTTTGAAGGAAATTGGCTATGATGAAGACTACCATGTTATGGTCAAGGTAAACAAGCAGTCTTCTGAGATCAACAGTGCTGTTGGTCATCATGAAATCTCTGCAGGTGACCAGGGTATTATGTTTGGCTATGCGGATGATGAAACAGAAGAACTGATGCCATATGCCATCAGTTGTGCACATCATCTTGCAAAACGTCTTGAAGAGGTACGCCGCAAAGATGATAGACTCTGTCCGGATGGCAAGACACAGGTCACTGTCGAATACGATGATGGCAAGCTTGCCCGCATTGATACGATTCTTGTTTCCAGCCAGCATCGTGAAGATGTCACACAGGAAGAATTGAAAGAACTCATTATGAACGAAGTCATCAGACCAGTGGTCGATGAAAAGCTCATTGATGAAAACACAAAATATCTCATCAACCCTTCCGGTTCCTTCGTGGTCGGTGGAAGCTGGGGTGACTCCGGTACAACCGGCAGAAAGATTGTCGTTGATACATATGGTGGCTATGCACCAATTGGTGGAGGCTGCTTCTCTTCCAAGGACCCGACAAAGGTTGACCGTTCTGCTGCCTATTATGCGCGTTATGTCTGCCGCAACATTGTCGCTAACGGTCTTGCCCACAAGTGCCAGCTTGAACTTTCCTATGCGATTGGTGAACCAAAACCATTGAGTGTCACTGTTGATACCTTCGGCACATCTTCTTATTCCAATGAACAACTGCTTGACATCATTGAGAAGAACTTTGATTTCTCTGTTGCTAACATTATCAAAGAACTCGACCTTGAGCGCCCTATCTACCGTCTGACCACAAACTATGGCCATTTTGGCAAGAAGGATCTTCCTTGGGAACAGTTCAAGAAACTTGTATTCTGATGTACATCGCACCTCCTAGTGAGGTGCTTTTTGTTACAATAGTGTCATGATATACAAGATTATGAGTTTCAATCTGTTGACCAATCATCTCTATGACATTGGCAGAAACAGATTTACTGCAAGAGCTATTTCAATTTTAAAATTGATCCAGCAGGAAAAGCCAGATCTTATCGGTGTACAGGAACTGACACCCCTTGCCGAGAAAAAACTGCAAAAGCTGACAGAACTGTATGGAATGACAGGAGAATACCGCCTTGGAACAAAACAATTGTTCAATGAAAGCAATGCGATCTTCTATCGCAAAGAGAGGTTTAATCTGTTAAATGGAAGCACATACTGGCTGTCCAAAACACCAGACAAGCCAGGCAGCAGTTTTCTTACATCCATCTTTCCACGCATTGCCGTTTTTGCCATATTGAAGGACAAGGAAAATGATATGGTCTTTACCATGATCAATACCCATCTTGACCACGGCAGGGAAACTGTGCGCACTGCCCAGGCAAAGATCATTGCAAATCTTGCCTCTCACCACTGCATTGGCAATTTCACCATCATCACAGGTGATTTCAATACCATACCTTCTTCTGATGCCATAAGAATCTTTTCTGAACATGGCTATCTTGATCTGGTGAATAGCTCTACTGGATCTACCCTCAGAGGAAAACTCGGTACGCTGTCCCATCACAACCAGCCCATCGATCACATATTGGTCAAAGGTGACATTAATGCAAGAAACATATCTGTCCATCATGAATGCTATGATGGCATTTACCCAAGCGACCACTGGCCGTTAAGCGCAATACTGGAGGTTTGAATATGTACAAAAGCAAAAAGATATTTCCTGACACATGGCGTATCATCGATGAGTTCGATGAAGCACTCTACCTGATTGAGAAAAAAGATCATGCATATCTCATCGATACCGGCATGGACCATGATTCTCTTTCTGATTATGTAAAGACATTGATTGACAAACCGGTAACCGTCCTTCTGACTCATGGACATATTGACCATATCGGAAGATGTGGAGAATTTGAACATGTTAGGATGGATATCAAAGATCACGACATCTATATGAAACACAAGGCAATGGCGGAAGGTCAACAATTCATCATCAAAGACACTCTTCCTGAACCATTATCCGAAAACCTGGAAAGTATCTTTGCTGTTGCCCTACCCGGTCATACTCCAGGGAGCACTTTATTTGTAGATATAGATAACAAGGCTGTCTATACCGGTGATGCCATTGGCTCAGGATGTGGGGTGTGGATGCAGATAGAAGGAGCATTAACAATTGAAGAATACAGAAATGGTATACACCATGCCTTAGAAGAACTTACAACACTTGGTAGTGATGATACATGGCATTTCTATGGTGGTCATGCCAACCAGGAATATCAGTCAAAGGTTTCTTCGCACAACCCATTATGCCTTGCTCTTTTGAAAGACATGGAAACACTGTGCACAAAGCTTCTTAGTGATGAAGCAGAACTCATAGAAACAGAAGTAAAAAGTGACTCTGTTCCCTATTATGCCTCCTATGGCAAAGCAGAAATACTCACAACGAAAGAAAGAATACATTCAACTAAAGAATAATCGTTTTTTCCATATGCACGGCAAACCATAGCTTTGTGCCATCATCTTCTTCATGATGTTCCGTTTCTTCAAGCTTCAACGGTTCATAACCGATCTTTTCCGCAATCTTTGCATTCATTCCCCTGACCGGTTCATCTTTTTCATAGCAATAAATATATGGTTCATCCTGTGTATCGGGTCCATAACAGGCAACATCCGGATCTAATGAAAAGATACTTGCAAGTCTTGATAGACCAGTTGTCTTACGCAATGCAAAAGACCTGGTCATACTTTCCATATTCGTAAAAATCTTTCTGTTACGGTATGTACGGGTAACATAAGCATTCGAAAAAAGCAGTGCTTCCCCTTCACAATTCTGTATTGGTGAAGAAAAATCAGGATACGCCCTTTTCGGGAAGAGCAGTGAAGAAAGAATGTAATGTTCAAGATACATCCAGTCTGATTCAAAAGACATAGCATCATAGAACGTTACATCATGCATTAACGTATCAATCGGACAATGCATGGCAGATAAATCTGCTATGACAATATCGTTATCATAGACAAGCAGAATGATTCTCTCTGCTTGTTTTTCCTTCCAGCTGAACAGACAATAGTAAAAATCATCCTTCCACATCCCATCACAATCTTCAGGATGTTCTTTATAATGCTTCTGCAGTTCTTCTTTGCTTCGTGGTAACCACTTTTCCAGCATCGTTAACGCACGTTCAATGTATATTTCCAATGTATTCATCGGTAGTATTATCGCACATAAACCCATTCCTGGCATAGAATGGGTGATGAATGGAGAAGGCATTGCGACCATCAAATGAGATGGGGCATGTTGTGCTATCATTGATGGTTTTTTTACAAACGATATGATGCAAAGCACGGAAAACCAATACCAGAAGGCGCAATTCCTTGTGAAGAAACATGTGATCCAGTGACTGGTCATCTTCCCTGCTGGCTACAGTGTGATCGCAATAAGTCGCAGGACAAGTGGTTATTTGCAACATACGATCATTGCAGCTATCGGTCAGATGGCACATATGAGGCAATCGGTCCTCATTTCCAGGCTAATCCATACCATCTTCAAAAGGATATTCTGATACCACATGGACAGGATATAGTCGAAGTGGAACGTTCCTTTGAAGGCATACGTGCCTATCTTGAAGACCATGCAATTGAAGGTCTTGTATTCTGGAAAGATGGTATGCCACAATGCAAAATCAAAAGCAAAGACTTTGGTATCAACTGGCGTCAGAAATTGTCAGAAAATGGTGATTTGTCATCCAACATCTGAAAACAAAGTATCAATTTTCACTTTTTTTGAGGGAATCGCCTTTTGCTGCGTACATATACAAGTGAAAGGAGATACTGAAAATGACAATCAGTTATTCAAAATCTAAAAACAAAAGAATCAATGGTTTTCCGGAAGAGCACAAACAGCTTTTGCAAATCGTATTAGATGATCCCCATTGGGGGCAGGAATTAGTGCGGTACTTCATTTGCAGGCCAAACGTCACCCTCTTGTCGCACTCCATCCCGCAGGATAAAACCATGCTCTATGGATATTCAATTCGCATGAAAGCTGTCGCCAGGGATATGGACGGAACGCTTTACAATGTACGCATCCTCTGGCAGGAAGAAAAGGATGCCTACAACAAGATGAATGATCTTGTGGAGTACTTTGATGCGGAAAGAGTCAAAGACCACGAACTGGTCATTGTTGCAATCATTGAAGACGAATCAGCTTTTCCTCCAGGAATCTCATGTACAAGGGTTATCTATCCAGATCAGCATCTGATGAAAGTTGAATTGAATCGTCCACACTTTGATGCGGATCACTTCGCAGCGATGAACATCACTATCAGAGAAGTGCAAACCGATGAACAAATGGTCAGGCACATGAGCTGAAAAAAGGCGTGCAGTTATTGCACGCCTTACCTCTTTGTATTACTTGTTGTTCAGCACAGCCTGACAGCGTGGGCAAAGACCTTCACTGTCTGCCTCTGTACTGTAGTTCCAGCAGCGTGGGCACTTGACACCATCTGCTTTTCTGACCTTGACAGAGATTTCATCTGCCTTTTCTGTTTCACAATGGGAAACGATCATCCACTGGCTGACCTTGTCAGAAAGTGTATGGGCAAGCAGTTCTGTCACATCAACTGGTGCAGCGAGGCTGATGGAAGCTTCCTGAGAAGACTTGATGAGCTTTTCATTTCTTGCTTCTTCAAGAGCCTTGAGAACATGGGATCTCACTTCCATGAGCTTTTCACCCTCTGCTCTGATTTCTTCTTCATCTTTGTAACTTTCAACAACTGGGAACTCTGTATTATGAACAGACTTCTCGCAGTCATCATTGAAGTGCTGCCATACTTCTTCCATTGTATAGACAAGGAATGGTGCCCAGAGTCTGACAAGCTTGTCTGTTGCCATCCAATAGACGCTCTGTACCTGTCTTCTTCTATGGTCATCCTTCTTTTCACAATAGAGGATATCCTTTGTGAAATCACAATAATAGGAAGAAAGTTCATTGACCATGAAGTTCATGAGCACTTTATTGGCTGCGACATAGTCATACTTCATGACATCATCGCGTACTTCTCTGACAACATCGTTGAGTCTGACAAGGATGTACTTGTCAACTCTTTCGAGGTTTTCATAAGAAACCATATCCTTCTTTGGATCAAAGTCTGCTGGGTTGATGTTGCCAAGCAGGAAGCGGAATGTATTTCTGATCTTGCGGTACTGGTCAGAAACCTGTTTGATATTAGAATCACCAAGCTTCAGATCCTGTTTAAAGTCAGAAACCATTGCCCAAAGACGGAATACATCTGCACCATTCTTCTGGATGATGTCCATCGGGTTGACAACATTGCCAAGTGATTTGGACATCTTTTCACCCTTGCTGTCAACAACATAACCATGGGAAAGAACTTCTCTGTATGGTGCTCTGCCCTTGACGGCTGTACCAACAATCAGAGAACTGTTGAACCAGCCTCTGTACTGGTCAGAACCTTCAAAGTACAGGTCACAAGGATAGTCATAGCCTCTTGCCTCAAGTTCGCTCCAGGAAGAACCGGAGTCAAACCAGACATCCATGATATCCTTTTCCTTTGTGAAGACACCATTCGGTGACTTTTCGTTTGTATAGCCTTCTGGCAGGAGATCCTTTGCTTCTCTTTCAAACCACACATTGGAACCATATTGTGCAAACAGGTCCGCAACATGTTCGAATACTTCTTTTTCAATGATCGGTGAACCATCTTCACAATAGAAAATCGGAATTGGTACACCCCAGAGACGCTGTCTGGAAATACACCAGTCACCTCTGTCCTGGATCATGTTGTGCATTCTCTTTTCACCAAAGGAGTTATGCCATGTAACCTCATTGTCAATCTGTTCGAGAAGCTTGTCCTTGATCTTGTCAATAGAACAGAACCACTGCTTGACCGCACGGAAGATTACCTTCTTCTTGAGACGGTCATCATGTGGATAGCTGTGGGTGATGCTTTCAACCGCAAGCAGGCAGCCCTTTTCATTCATATCATGGATGATTGCCTTGGAGCAGTCTTCAAAGAACATCCCTTCATACTTGCCAGCTTCATTGTTCATCTTGCCAACAGAATCGACTGTATTGATTGGGGCAATGCCATACTTTGCACAAACCATGAAGTCGTCAAGACCATGACCACCAGCAGTATGGACAACACCAGTACCATCTTCATCTGTAACATGGTTGCCAAGCAGTACCGGGCATTCCTTATCCAGTACAACGTGGTGGTATGTAATACCTTCGAGTTCCTTACCCTTGAATGTGCGCAGAACACCTTTGTTTTCAAGACCAAACTTTGCAAGCAGCTGATCTGCAAACTTTGCCAGGAAAATGAGATTTCCCTTATCTGTCGCAATCTCTGCATAGTCAAATGCTTCATTAAGGCAGACTGCTTCATTTGCCGGAATGGTCCATGGTGTCGTTGTCCAGATGACAAAGTAGTCATTTTCATTGAGGATACCCTTACCATCCGCAATCTGGAAAGCAAGATAAATTGTCGCATCCTTGACATCGCGGTAGACGATTTCAGAGTCAGCTACTGCTGTTTCATTGAATGGAGACCAGTAAACAGGCTTGAGTCCCTGGAAAATCAGACCATCGAGAGCCATCTTTTCAAAGTTACGGATCTGACGTGCCTCAAATTCCTTTGTCAATGTGATATATGGATGTTCATAATCCGCAATCTGACCAAGTCTCTTTTCTGTTTCCATCTGCTGGGCAATCTGCTCATGTGCATATTCATCGCACTTTCTGCGGAAGTCCGCAGCAGAAAGTGATTTGCGGTCTACACCGAGTTTCTGAATGGCATTTTCAATTGGCAGACCATGTGTATCCCATCCTGGGAAATATGGTGTATAGCAGCCACTCATCGCATGGGAACGGACAATGAAATCCTTGATGACACGGTTCATGGCAGTACCTGCATGGAGGTTGCCATTGGCATATGGCGGACCATCATGCAGTACAAATGCCTTCTGTCCTTTGTGGTGCTGTAAAAGATCCTGATAGTAGTTGTTCTCCTGCCACTGTTTCAAGATTCCTGGTTCTTTCTTTGGCAGGTTGCCACGCATCTCAAACGAGGTGTCAGGCATGTTCAAAGTGTTCTTGTAATCCATTTTTTCTCCTTCCATAAAAAGAAAAACGTCCAAATCTAAGGACGTTTCATAACGCGGTACCACCTTAGTTCATAGCAAAGCTATGCCCTTGAATCTTCCTTAACGCGGAAGTTACGATTGCTCACAGGTGATGTCCATTGCTGTACTGCACATCTGCTTTCACCAATTGCAGACTCTCTTATGGATTCATACCAGCATGGCGCGTCCTGATCAACGCATTTTCTTTTCTGCTTCATCCAGCCATCTGAGATCCGGCATCTTGGGAAGCTGGAACGCATCGAGATCATTTCTCAGACCATCGATCTGGTCATACATATCTCCTTTGACAACCCCTGCCTGGTTATACAGACGGGAGAGATCTGTGAGAATCAGCCTGGCTGTGCCAAGTGCCTCATTGATAATCTGGTCCGCATTTTTCTTTGCGGTACCAATAATCTCATTGGCTTCACGAAGTGATAATCTTGCAATGTCATCTGCGGCTGCCTGTTTTGCCTCAAGAGAATTCTCAAGCTCGGCATATTTCTTCTCGAGCTCTTTGATCTTCGTCTCATCTTCGGCTGCCTGCCGCTGGTACAATGTGATGCGCTTTTCCAGCTCATCCACTGTTGCAGCATACTTCTCAATGGCATCATCAACCGCAAATCTATCATAACCGTTTTTCATCACACGGAATACAGGTCTTTTCGCTGTCAAAATGCTCACCCCTCAGATATACTGCTGAAACACTGCTGCGATCCGGCCATTGCGGGTTATGCGCTCTGTACCAAGAAATACAAAACGACCGACCCCTCTGATCGAAATCGTAACGTTATTATTGCATACTTCATCCGGGTGTTCAAGCGTCACATGATTCAATTGAACAAGCCCCTGCCGTATCATTTCCTTTGCCTTGGCCCGGGAAACATGGGTAAGTGAAGCAACGATGGCATCTGCCCTTTCACTTGCGGCGACCACAGTGATTTCCTTCATCTGAAACTTCTGTACCGGATGTTCATCCAATATACGGAAGGAAACGGATAACTGGTTGATGCGGATGAGGTTTGTCATCAGAAACTCTGCCATATCAATGCTTGTATAAAGATAAATCCGGTCATCTTCTACCCAGAAGTCTCCAAACGAATGCCGGTCTATCTGTAAATGCATCAATGCCCCAAGAATATCCCGGTGCCCAATCTTGCGAAACCGCTGGTCAATCTTTGCACACAGGCATACCACATCACTGAAATCATCCTCTGCATCATAGCGGAAGATGATCTTCTTCTTGCGCGCTCCATCATACCCTCCATCATAGACAATGTTGTCACTTTGGGGAAAATATTTTTCCATTGCCGCAAGTTCTTCCTCATTTAGAAAAGAAGAGCATGTGTGGGTATGCCACCTTCCGCTCTTCTCTTCAAGATCTTCAAGATGTGCTCTCAGTGATGCGTAAACTTCCTGATCAGTCATCATCGCTGTCAATTTTGATTTCACCGCTGACAGCTACATTCTTCGGTGCACAAAGAATAACATTGTGGCCAATCTTCTGGATTGTACCATCCAATGCAAAGACAACACCTGTCAGAAAGTCAATTGTGCGCTGTGCAAAATCCCTCTGCAATCTGTGCAGGTTGACAACCGCAGCCTGCTTTGCCTTGAGATGTCTTGCAATTTCTTCGCATTCTTCAAATGCACGTGGCTCAAAAAGAGACATAGACGCATTTGTAGGAATGTTTCTCACAGTTGTCTGTCTTTTTTCATAAGAGCTGATAGGTTTTACTTCGCTTTCTCTGTATTCAAGTTCTTCTTCATCGTCATCGTCTTCATCAACTGGTGCGATGAAGTTTTTAATCTTGTCAAATGCCATAATACATGAGACCTCCAATCATTCTAGCTTATTATAGCATTGCCATTTTTCAGCATCAAGATGCTGAAAAACAGACAACGCTGATTGAAAAGTGAATTTTCACAATATCGTGGATATGCCATACAACAAAGCTGCCACAACCACAATCTTATGTACCAAAGGCTTTTCCAATATCTTTACCGGTAAAAGATTCAGCAGGATGACCGACATAGCAACCGGATAAATAACACTCAGCATTGGCACTGATATGGAAAGAATGGTATTCAGTCCCATAATGGATATACCAAAGCTCCAGGCAGTGATAATCCACCGCCATGCATCAAAGCTGAGAAAATGCAGCTTTTCCGCAAAGTATTTTGCACAGCTGGATATGAGTCCGACACAAACATTGAAGCAGGCTATGAAATAAATGCCAGCCAGTATGATGGATCCAAAATTGCCAAAGAACCCCCCTGCAAGTGCCGTCAGTATGTCCGTACCGTTTTGCGCATTGCTTATCATATCTCCACTGCGCATGCCCAAAAATGTCAGAATACCATACATAGCAGCAAGTACGATGCCCGCGATGACACCACCACGTATCGTTTCCTTTGCTATGGAAGTATTGTCATCCATACCAAGATCTTTGATGTTCTCGGCGATGACGATGCCAAATACCATTGCCGCAAGGGTATCCATGGTGTTGTAGCCTTCAATAAAACCTGTACCAAAGGCATTTTCTGCATAGGCTTGAGAGGCTTCATTCACACTGAGCTCACTATGCATAAGACCTGCAATGAAAAGTACGAGTATGAGAATGATCAGGATTGGTGTAAGTCTTTTCCCAAGCCTGTCCTTGAGCTTTTCCGGACGCTTTGCCACGATACCAGCACCAATGAATAATAACAATGCATAAATGATACTGATCAAAAACTGCGCATCTATACCGAGAATACTGCCTGTGAACCTGTCTGTCAGAAAGCCAAACATGGCATAGCTTGTGCTTGCAGTCCTTGGTATAGCAAGCATAGGACCAATGAAAAGATAGACTGCAAAGGAAAACAACAGGGCAAATCCAGGATGTACCTTGTTACACAGCTGATCAAGTCCACCCATCTTAGCTACAGCTGTAACGCCAAGCACAGGAAATACCACCGCGGTGATCACAAATCCAATAAATGCAGGTATAGACTTTGTCCCTGCCAGGTATCCAAGATATGGTGGGAAGATGAGGTTTCCTGCTCCAAAGAACATGGAAAACAGGGTGATGCCAACAAGTAACAGCTTTGCATTGTCCAGCTTTTTCATGTTGCCTCCTTTATAAAATGTATTTACTTAACAATATACCAATTTACTATGCATGGAAAGCACAAACTGAGTATTTTTGATGTAAAAAACAGCCATACCGCAGTATGACTGTTGAGAAATAACCAATTACTTTTTGACAGACAATGCCTTTGTCAGTGCCATATTGGCGACGACTGCCACAATGGTTTCCGGAATCGCATTGGTCAGGATCACCGTCCCCATCGCTGCCATCAAAGCAGACTGGGCAACACCAATGGCCTCAGCATATGGTGCTGCATAAAACAGAATGATCAGACCGAGTACCCCAATGGTATGCAGAATTGTCGCAACCAGGGCAGAACATGCTGCACTGATGGCAACGGAAAGACCTTTCTTATGACAAAACTCATATAATGCCCCGGCAATCACACCAAGCAGAACGCGGGGAACAATTGCTACAAGCAAAGACTGATAACCACCCGTAAATCCTCCTACCGTAATAAACGGGCTGAAGGCAAAGCTTGTGATAGTGGGCGCCATGGTCGCATTGATGACCGAAGTGATACCAAAAACAAGTCCTAGAAGTGCACCATATTTTGTGCCCATCGTGCAGGCACATACAATAACCGGCACATGCAATAATGTAGCACTCAATACACCAATACGAAGATATCCAAGTGGTGTAACTAACAACACAACTTCTATGGCAAGATAGAAGGCAAACATCGTCAGGTTCTTAATCTGTCGTGATGTCTTAGACATATTCCATTTCCTCCTTATGTTCATTCATGATGAACATGCAGTATGTTATCCATTCGTACAATTACAGTTGCTTTGCACGAATCACAATTATATGAAATTTGTCACATTTGATTCAAGTCTTTTTGATGCTATTGAAAAAACAGCCATACGGTTGTATGACTGTTCAGAATTGATCAACAGTTGTACGATCGAGTTTTTCCAGCAGTGCAATGCCAAGATCTACGGCTGCTTTGTAGTCCCGGTAATCCATAATGCATGAACAATGATGGATATAGCGGACTGGTACACCAATGACAATACCTGGCACACCAAGTTCTTCATAAATCTTTGCGGCATTGGTACCTCCACCCTTACGAACAGATTCCTGTACCGGAATACCATGTTCTCTTGCGGTATCGAGGGCAAACTTCTGGAAACGGTGGTTGGTGATCATGGAAATGTCCATATGCCGTAACATGACACCTTTGCCCATTGCGGCCTGTACCATATATGGTTCAGAGAATGTATCATCGGCTGGACAGCCTTCAAAGCAGATGAGTGCTTCGGGTTGTAATGCCCGTGCATTGGCCATGACACCACGCTCTCCGACTTCTTCCTGTACAGAGAAGGATGCGCCAACTGTACAAGGCAGTTCTTTGTCCTTGATGCGGTTCATGACTTCCATCATCGCGGCTACACCAATTCTGTCATCAAATGCCTTACCAAAGAAGATGCCTCTTTCTTCATCATATGTACAGGTTGTATCCGGTACGGCAGGTGAACCGATATGAATACCAAGGGCTTCCGTTTCTTCTTTGCTGGAAGTACCTGCATCAAGAATCAGTTCATCCATCGTCACTGCCCTGTTTTTGTCAGAAGCACTCATGAAGTGTGGTGGTTTGGAGGCAATGACAGCTTTGATGAAACTTCCATTCTCCGCAAGAATACGGAAGTTGTGGGCACCAAGAGACTGCGGGTTCATGCCACCAAGTGGCAGGATGCGCATTGTTCCATTAGGTTTGATAGCCTGTACAATGAGACCTACCTCATCCATATGGGCATCCAGCATAATGCGTGGTCCATTACCCTCTTTGATACATCTCACATTGCGCATATGGTCTTCTGTTGTATCGTAATCGAGATGACTTCTCACATATGCTGCAACTCTGTCTTCAAAACCAGATGGTCCAAACAGATCAGAGAGCTCCATGATGCGCTTTACTTCACTTACTGCCATTTTGTTTCTCCTTGTTAGCCTTGATCACCTTCATGCGGGAGAATTCTTCTCTCTCCTTTTCCTCAAGGTCTGCCGTCATGGTGCGGATCTGCTCTTCATAACGGGGAATGACAATATTCTTGAGGGCATTGGCACGTTTCTGGGTTGTAGAAATGGCATGGGCAAGACGATATACCGTATTATCAACTTCCGCAAGGGTCATCGTGATATCTTTAACCCTCTGGAAGGCGATATACGCCTCATCGATGCGGGAATTGGATTCCCGTAGTCCATAGGGAACACCAATGGTTTCATCCTTGTCACAGGTTACCTTTGGCACTTCCACTCCCATTACCGAACGATATGTCACATGAATATTGCGCTCAGGTCTGATTTCCTTGGCAACATTATCAATGACACCGGAATACATATTCGCCTGCTGCAAGAGAAAATAGGCATTGCCATAGGCATCCGCAATCTCATTGCGAAGGGCTTTGACCTTATCGATCTCACTCATCATTTCCCGCACGAGAATATTTCTCTTGCGGTCCATGAGTTCATAGCCATTCTGGGCAAGGGCAAGGGATTTCCTTGCCCTGATCAGATTTCCTTTTGTTGCAGGGATGCCAGCCATTTATTTTTCCTCCTGCTCAAGAACGAGCTGGATGGTTCTTTCCGCATGTTCAGGGTCATAGTTCTCCTTGACAAGCTGTGGATCAAGACGATCCAGAGCTGCCTTAGGCAATGTGGAAAGCAATGCCCAGCCAAGGTTCAATGTCTCCTGGATGGAACGGTTTGTACGGAAACCCTGACCGATGAAGATATCTTCAAAGCGCCGGCCAAATTCCATATACTTCTGGTCCATTTCAGAAAGTTCATCTTCACCAATAACCGACGCAAGAGACCTTGCGTCCTGCACCTTTGCATAAGACGCAAAGAGCTGGTTGGCAACATCCTGGTGGTCTTTTCTTGTATAGCCTTCACCAATACCATCCTTCATGAGACGGGAAAGGGAAGCCAGAATACCAATCGGTGGATTGATGCCCTTGAGATAGAGGTCTCTATCAAGAACGATCTGTCCTTCGGTAATATAACCGGTAAGGTCTGGTACCGGGTTTGTAATATCATCATTTGGCATAGTCAGGATAGGAATCTGGGTAACACTTCCCTTTCCACCTTTGACAATACCTGCTCTTTCATAAAGGGACGCCAGGTCACTATAGAGATAACCAGGATAACCTTTACGGGAAGGAATTTCACCCTTACTGGAAGAGAATTCACGTACTGCTTCACAATACGAAGTCATATCTGTCAGGATGACAAGTACGTTCATGCCACATTCATAGGCAAGATATTCTGCTGCGGTAAGAGCACAGCGCGGTGTCATCATACGTTCGATGATCGGATCATCGGACAGGTTGACATACATGACAACCTTTTCCATAACACCGGTTTCTTCAAAAGATCTTCTGAAGAGATCTGCTACGTCATTCTTGACACCCATGGCACCAAAGACGATACAGAAGTTCTCCGCATCTTCACCTGTCAGTTTTGCCTGACGGACAATCTGGATGGCAAGCTGATCATGGGGCAGACCACTGCCGGAGAAAATCGGCAGCTTCTGACCACGGATCAGTGTATTCAATCCATCAATTGCGGAAATACCTGTTTCAATGTAGTTACGCGGATAGACACGGGATACCGGATTCAATGGTTTGCCATTGACATCTTCAAACTTGTCCGGATACACATCACCCAGTCCATCAATTGGTGTACCGATACCATTGAAGGTACGGCCAAGGATTTCTCTTGAAAGTCCAAGAACCATCGGATGACCGAGGAATCTTGTTTTGACATTCAGTTTCGACATGCCATCTGTTCCCTGGAAGACCTGGATAACAGCCTTTTCCCCTTCGATTTCGACAACTCTGCCAATGCGTTCGCTGCCGTCCTGCAGGCGGATGCTGACCATTTCTTCATTGGAAACATTTCTGACATGGTCGAGGGCGATCAAAGAACCCCTGATGTCATTGAGTCCTAATAACTGAAGGCTCATGAAAGCCCTCCTTTCTATTCAATACTGTCAAGTGCCGCATCAATCTTTGATGGATATTCATCCAGCAAAGCAACATTATCATTTGGCACATCATACTTAATGGAAATAATCGTTTCGAAAATACCAGTCTTTGTAATCAGGGAGACCGGAATCTTCCTGCGTATTACCCGTTCACATGCACTCTTGAGATAGTCGATGACCTTTAACATCTTGTACTGCTTCTCAAGGGAAACAGATGTATCGTCCTTGTGGAATGCATTCTGCTGCAGGAAACCTACACGGATGACACGGGCAATTTCAAGTGTCAGCTTCTGATCTTCCGGCAGTACATCCGAACCAATCAGTTTGACAACTTCCATGAGGTTGCTCTCCTCATGGAGAATGGCCTGCATTTCACTTCTCAGATTCAAAAAGTCATGGGCTACATTGTCCGAATACCAGTGGGAAAGATCATCTACATATTCAGAATAACTGTCAGTCCAGTTCATGGATGGATAATGTCTTGCATAGGCAAGGGCCTTATCCAGTGCCCAGAAACATCTGACAAAACGCTTTGTATTTGCTGTAACAGGTTCAGAGAAGTCACCACCCTGTGGAGAAACCGCACCGATGAGGGTGACAGAACCTTTGTCTCCACCAAGTGTTTCTACATAACCAGCACGTTCATAGAACTGGGCAATACGGCTTGGCAGATATGCCGGGAAACCTTCTTCAGCCGGCATTTCTTCCAGTCTGCCGGAAATTTCACGCAATGCCTCTGCCCAACGGGAAGTTGAGTCAGCCATCAAAGCAACATGGTAGCCCATATCACGGTAATATTCCGCAATGGTAACACCGGTATAAATACTTGCTTCACGGGCTGCGACAGGCATGTTGGAAGTATTGGCAATAAGCACGGTTCTATCAAGCAATGGCTTGCCAGACTTCGGGTCAGTCAGTTCACTGAACTCCTCCAATGCCTGGGTCATTTCGTTGCCACGTTCCCCACAACCGACATAGACGATGATGTCCGCATCACACCACTTGGCAATCTGGTGCTGCATCATGGTCTTACCTGCACCAAATCCACCAGGCAATGCACTGGAACCACCTTTGGCAATTGGAAACATCGTATCGATGACACGCTGTCCTGTCACAAGTGGCATGGAAATCGGCTCACGTTCGGCAATCGGACGGGGATTACGGATAGCCCACTGCTGTTTCAGATAGACATCTGTCTCTTTTCCAGTAGAATCATTTTTGACCGTAATCAATACATCATTCACCGTATAGTCACCATCGCTGACTGCTTTGACAACTGTACCATTGATACCATAAGGAATCATGGAACGATGTTCGATCAGGCTTGTCTCAGGACATGTCGCAAAGATCATGCCTTCTCTGACTTTGTCTCCTGTTTTGACCTTCATGGTCACATGCCATTTCTTCTCTTCATCAAGAGAAGGAACAGACTTGCCTTCCGCAATGAAAGCACCCTGCTCTTCCGCTATCTTTTCGAGCGGTCTTTCAATACCATCATAAATATTTCTCAAAATGCCAGGACCAAGTGTCGCATTCAAAAGACTGCCTGTAGACTGCACTGGTTCACCAGGTCTTAAGCCAGTTGTGGATTCATAGACCTGAATCATCGTTCTGTCAGGGTCAATCCTGATGACTTCGCCCATCAGCTTCTTCTCACCGACATAGACCATCTCACGCATCGCAAGAGACTGGGCATTCAGCACAGAAACAATGGAACCATTGATGGAATAAATGACATCACTCATGCATTTTCCCCGCTTTCTGTCACCTTGAATCCGGAATGGTTGCGGAACCATTCAATCTGGTCCGCCAGGCGCTCATCCAGTGAACAGCTGTATTCAATCTGGAATGCGCGGTCACGGTAGAGGAATCCACCGATTTCAAGATATTCCGGATGTATTGCATTATGAAAGCCTTTCTCAGCAAGCAGGCTTTCAAGAAGTGCCTTGTCCTCAGGACGGCAGAGGAAATATCCCTTTTCTGTCACATCAATCTTTGCAAGATGATGGCTGAGATATGCCTTGTAACCATCTGTTTTGACAAACGCCATCAGGTCACTGCGCACATCCGCAAACAGCTTGTCCGCAAGTGACTGGCGCAAGGACAACAGCTTCTTCTTTGTATTCATTTTGTCTCTGGAGGACTTGGTCGCCGCATACAATCTCAGATCGCTGAGCTCTTTTTCAAGATATGTATCCGTCTCTTTTTTCAATGCTTCCTTGTAAAAGGCAATCTGGTCATCACGAAGTGACTTTGTTTCCCCTTCGACCAGGCTTTGTACAAGCCCCGCATTGGAACTGACGTCTCGGTCAATTTCCTTCAGAATTTTTTCTTCATAATTTTCCACGTACTTCACCTCACAGTTTGACACCGATGGCTTCACTGATATAGGAATCGATGGTCTCACCGATATTGCCTGAACCATGGCGGTCAGGAATTTCCACAATCAGCGGTTTCGGCAGGTTCAGTTTGTAATCAGAAACCACATCACCAACACGTTCGATGGTTTTTGTTGTCATCAGAATGATGGCAATGTTCTCATTCGCAATCAGTTCATCCAGCTTTTGCAGGATTTCTGTCCTTTCATGGAGAACAACACCTTCAATACCCGCCAGGCGCATTCCCATCACGGTGTCCGTATTGTCACTGATACAGAATGCTTTCATGGCTTCTCTCCATTAAAGCTGGTTGATGATCAGGATAGAGATCAGAAGACCATAGATGGCAATACCTTCACCAAGAGCGACGAAGATCATAGCCTTACCGAAGTTGTCCGGGTTTTCAGAAATAGCACCAATTGCGGCAGGTGCTGCCTTGGCAACCGCAAGACCTGCACCAAGAGAAGAACAGCCAGTCGCAAGAGCGGCAGCGATGAAACCAAGACCTGTAGCACTTGTTGCGCCTGTGACGGAAGCTTCTTCTGCAAGTGCTGTGAACTGGTTAGCCTGTACGAGCAGACAGACCACAAATACACCGGCAAAGATGGAAATCTGTGCGATGAGCTTATGCTTTGCATTCTTACGGTTAATACCACCGCGGGCAATCAGATAAAGTGGTGCGATAATCATTACAACGGCAATGAACGGTACGATAATTTCACTGATGGATAACATAATCAATTTTCCTCCTGCATGTTTTCCTGTTTATAAATCATTCTGCCTGCGCAGATAAAGCCTGATACTTTCTGCCGCCACCATTGTAGTAACGGGAGAACATTTCATAGTACTCAAGACGCAATGCCTGAATACCAACAATAAGACCTTCAAGGCACATCACAAAGATGTTACCGATAATCAATACGATAATGCCTGCCCCACCGGTCATTTCCATAAGGGTCATGACAACGAGCATCATGCCGGCATGGGAAAGCACAAAGCCACCTACACGAAGATAGGACATGGAATTGGTCATAAAGGACAGCAATACTTCAATGACATCGAAGATACTCTGCATGATATAACCACCCCAGCCTTCTTTCGGGGTAATGGATTTGCCAGAAATCAGATTGTTGAGCGGTTCCTCAAACAGGAAACAGAGCAGTGGTACTGCTACAAAGATGATGAGGAATACCGGTGTGAGCAATGAAGCACCTCCCGTCAACATACCCGCTGCTGCCACAAGGATGTATACATAGAAGACAAGTCCTGCAATACCATTCTGGGAAAACAGCACCTGACCCCAGTTTTTGTGGCGGGCATTGTTCCAGATGTTGAGAATCTGCGAACAGATGATGAGCACTGCACCAATGACAAGTGCCCCAAGCAGCAGTGTCATCGTATTGGAACTCTCCATGACATCAAACAGTTTGCCACGGATGTTGAAGATGCTTTCATGCAATGGGGTAAGCACTTCTTCAAAGCCAAAGACGGAACCAAACAGGAAACCGAAGATGGTAGAAGTAATACCAACTCTGCCAATGATGCCAAACAGGCTTCCCTTCTTCTCCAGAAGAAGACCGATCAAAGCGAGTACAAGTCCCTGTCCCATGTCACCAAACATGATGCCAAACAACAGGCAGTATGTCACCGCCAAGAACAATGTCGGGTCAAAGTCACTATATGCCGGCAGGCTGTACATTTCAACAAACATTTCAAATGGTCGTGCAAACCAGCCATTTTTCAAAAGTGTAGGACACTTGAACTGTGGCACTTCGGATGGTTCCTTTACCGTAAACTCTACCGGAACACCATCAAAGGATGCTTTATAGGCGTCTACTTCCTTTGCTTTGACAAAGCCGGAAAGGTAGAACTTGTCCTCAAACTGGGCAATATACTGGTAGTCTTTGATCAATACATCCTCTTCTGTGCAATATGCATTGATGTCATTGAGCCTGTCTTCATATTCATGAAGCAGCTTATGGACATCAATCAACGGAATCTCCATCTCTTCAAAGTAGAGGGAATCAAAAATCTTTCTGACTTCTTCCGCATAGGAATCACTTGTCACATAGACCATCCAGATATACTGCTTGTTTTCATGAAGCTTGTGATGCACAAAGATGTTGTCCCTGTACATAGAGAGTTTTGGGAAACTTTCCCGCGGCAGTCTGCCAAAGCCAAAGTTGAGATAATTGCAGGCATGAATTCTTTCAAACCCACATACGCTCAATGCTTCAAGTGCCTTTTCATCATCTGGTGTAAGGATGACTTCCTTGGCATCACTTGTCACACCAAATCTGCCATTGAGCTCCGCAAGGAAGGAACGGATTTCTTCCTCACTATAACTTTGTGAAGCTTTGTGCGCCTCATCAAATGCAAAACCTGTCGCATGGGCAAAGTTCTGCAAAGTCTGCCGGTATGAGGCAAATGGATTGTCACGGGAAAGTATCTTACCCCCGTTTTCCGGTGTGACAACCTCAGATGCTGGTTCGACATCGAGCATGCCGGAAGAAATACCCTTTGAAAGCATTTCATCAAGATGTTCGCGGTCTGTGCCGGCTTCAACGAATTTCATCTTTACAATCGCCATTCGCTGACCCCTTTCTAATAAATCATCATCGCACGGATTTTATCATTGGAAACATGATATCGCACACCTTCAATGATGTTGATCACATTGCGGATCTCCACCATTGCCAGCTGCAGATAAGCAAGCAGTATGAGATGTGCATCCATGCTTGTTTCAATCGTTGTATAGTACATGTTATAACCGATGCGCTGCGTATAATTCTCAATATAGAGAAACTTCGCATTGCGGCTGTAGCGGTGATATTTTCTTTCGATTGCCGAAAGCACTTCATCCGCACTGCATTCATCAATCAGCCTCTGTATTTCCTTAGCTGAGAAAAGACAAGTCCTGCTGTTGACAGACTTGGAAATTTCAACCGGTGAAAGATGAAAGTACTTCTTGAGACGGTAAATGACCGCCACATTGTCAAGTTCAGCCCGCATGTTGATCATGCGGAGCAGTTGTTCTTTCTCCTCCCCACGGCATGTATGTTCCGTCATCGCCTCAAGGCAATGGTAATATACTTCATGCAGATCATGGGCAAGACCAACATAATCAATTTCTGAAACAGTATTTGTCCTGTGGCGGAGTACCATGTCATAGTACTTTGTACCTTTTAACAGTGCAAGAAGCTGGTCATATGTTTCAATATGCGCAAGCTGTGCAATGTCAAAAGACATATGGTCCGCAACATACATCGGCATCTCCGCAATAAGCTGTTCGCGCTCATCGCTGTCCGGATTCATCAGTGTCCTAACGCATGTCAGTATCATCTGCAGCTCTGTGCTCATGGCAGCCGCAACCATAAATTCCATGTCACGTTCATCGCCATAGCGCAATAACTTCTTCAGCCTCAGATAGACATTGAGCCTGAGCAGCACTTCTATCTGACCACGGTGTACCGCCTTCTCATTAATGCCTTCCAGCGTTTCTTTATACAATGGATGGCTTTTGAGATAAGTGACAATATCCGCAATGGACTTCTTCTGAATCAGCGCTTCATATTCATCAGCCTTCAGCCTCTCACCAAACATTGCCCTGGCTTTGGTCGCCATAGCGCCTTCAGAACCCATACTCAATCCTCCTTATCACTAAGAACACGGTTATAGATCTCCTTGCGCCATTCATTGCACTTTGCATCATAAAGTGCCTGTAATTCACGGGAAGCAGCCTCATAATATTTATCATTCTGCTCATCATCCCGCTTGATCTTTTCATCCAGTTCTTTCTGCGTTGCCGCAACCTGTTCATGAACCGCAGCCCAGGCTTCTTCAGAGATTTGTTTCTTCTCCTCTTCCACAGCCATTTTCAACTGTCTGCGTTCTTCATGGACATCCTGGATGTGCTTGCGGACTCTTTCGTCCGTCTCGATCAGTTTCAGGATTGCATCAATTTCCATTTCATCACTTCCTTACTTTCAAGAGAGTACCCCTCTCCAAAAATCTCCATTATTATGTCACTCTGAAAGAGAATGTTCAATATATTTGTGATTTATTCACAAATGCAAAAGAGGAACAAACATGTTGTTCCTCAAACAATACTGAAGACAAGAATCATGAGCAGGATAATTGCCCCAAGACCTATGATATAGGCAGAAGCAATCAGCAATGCGGCTTTTAATGAACCAAGGATATACCAGAATTTCTCACCGTTGCTCATCCGGTATTCTTCACGCCATGGTTCTTTTTTCTCTGCTGGCCTTTCCAGTTCCCTTCTTGAAGGAGGTACGATGGAACCAAACAGCGGCATCTTTTCTACGCCTCTCATGTCGACGATGGTTCTGCCATCGTCATCTTCATATTCTCTTTCTTTCTTCACTTGTTCTGACCGTCATACAGATGGCAGGCAACAAAATGTCCTGGTTCTGCTTCCAGCCACTGTGGCTCGCTCTCACTGCAGCATGCCATGCACTTGCGGCATCTTGTATGGAACTTGCAGCCCTTAGGAGGGTTGGCAGGAGAAGGAATAGATCCTTCAAGAACAATTCTGTTCATCTTCGCATCCGGATCCGGTACAGGAATTGCCGAAAGCAGCGCCTGTGTATATGGATGCAGCGGGTTCTTGAAGATCTGCTCTGTCGTACCATATTCGACCATGTTGCCAAGATACATAACACCGACTGTATCAGAGATATGTTCGACAACAGAAAGGTCATGGGAAATGAACAGGTATGTCAGATTATGCTTCTTCTGCAGATCTTTGAGCAGGTTGATAATCTGTGCCTGGATGGAAACATCAAGTGCAGATACCGGTTCATCGCATACGATGAACTTCGGATTCAAAGCAAGTGCACGGGCAATGCAGATACGCTGTCTCTGACCACCGGAGAATTCATGTGGATAACGGTCTTTCTGGAAAGACTGCAGACCACATTCATCCATGATGTGATCAATATAAGCATCATATTCACTATCCGGCACAATATGGTGCTGACGTACAGCTTCACCGATGATTTCACCAACCGGCATACGTGGCTGCAGAGAAGAGAACGGATCCTGGAAGATGATCTGCATCTCTGTTCTCAGCGAACGCATTTCTTTGTTCGAAAGATCGAATACTTCTTTGCCTTCAAAGAGAACCTGACCAGAAGTCTTTTCACCAGAAAGGCGGAGGATTGTACGACCAGTTGTTGTCTTGCCACAACCGGACTCACCAACAAGACCCATTGTTGTTCCGGTTTTGATATTGAAGGAAACACCATCTACCGCACGGACATAGCCAACCGTCTTGGAAACAAAGCCACCCTTGATCGGGAAGTATTTCTTCAGATTGTTGACCTGCAGAATGTACTGCGGATCTGGTTCAATTGGTGTAAAGGACTTGTCAATCTGAAGATTTGCATTCTTTTCCGTCATTCAGCAGCCTCCTTTTCAAACTTTTCAGCACTTTCATTGAGGCCCTTCAATGCTTCTTCTGCAGAAGCCCAGACCTCTTTGGATTCATAATATCTGTAGCAGGCGACACGGTGTGTATCAGTCAGTTGGATCATGTGCGGATATTCTCCATTGCACTGTTCCTTGCGCATTTCACATCTGTCACGGAAGTAGCAGTAATTCGGCATATTGATCGGATTAGGAACCTTGCCAGGAATGGAGTAGAGACTGTCTACCTTTCTTCCAACAACCGGTTTGGATGCCATCAGACCAATGGTGTAAGGATGAGCAGGATGATGGAAGATATCATCTGCTGTACCTTCTTCGATAACACGACCTGCATACATGACGACAACATAGTCAGCCATTTCTGCAATGACACCAAGGTCATGCGTGATGAACATAATTGAAGCATTGATCTTGTTCTTGAGATTTCTCAAAAGGTCAAGAATCTGAGCCTGAATCGTAACATCAAGAGCTGTAGTCGGTTCATCGGCGATGATCAGCTGAGGTTCACATGCAAGTGCCATAGCAATCATGACACGCTGTCTCATACCACCGGAGAGTTCATGCGGATACATGTTATAAACACCTTTCGCATTGGCTATACCAACCATTTCAAGAGCTTCAATAGTCTTTGCTTTGACCTGCTCCTTACTCCAGTCCTTGCCATCATGCAATGCAATAACTTCATCAACCTGATTACCGATCGTGAAGACAGGATTGAGAGCTGTCATCGGTTCCTGGAAAATCATGGAAACACGTGAGCCTCTCAGTGTCTGCATCACCGTATCTGGAGCCTTGGTGACATCAATTGCCTTGCCATCACCCATATTGACACGGATTTCACCTTCAACAGTCTGCCCCTGTGGTCTCTGCAGCAGTCTCATGAGAGAAAGTGAAGTAACAGACTTACCACAACCGGACTCACCAACAATACCAATCGTCTTACCAATCGGCACATTGAAGGTAACACCATCAACCGCCTTGACAGTACCTGCATCTGTAAAGAAGTATGTATGCACATTGTCGAATTCCACCGCATTGTTGGAATCCTTCATTGTAGTTGTATATTCGCTTTCCGGAACATTCTTTCTCTTATGACGCTTTTCATAAGCATCAGTAATTTTCTTATTGCGTTTTGAAATTGCGCGGGATTCTTTATTGGAAAGATACCCTTCTGCTTTTTTCTTTGCCATGTTGATATCCCCCTTTCTTAGCGCTTCATTCTCGGGTCAAATGCATCACGCAGACCATCGCCTGCCAGGTTGAAGGCAAGGACTGTCAACAGAAGCAATGTACCTGCCGGAATCCAGATGAACCAGTAGTTGGTCAATACGAATGTGTTGTTTACATCGTTGATGATGTTGCCCCATGAAGCAAACGGGAACTTGACACCAAGACCAAGGAATGAAAGTGTGGATTCCGTGATGATCGTACCACCGATACCCATTGTGACAGAAACGATAATCTGTGGGATGACATTCGGTACAAGGTGCTTGAAGATTCGCCTTGAAACAGAAAGACCAGTTGCTTCTGCAGCAGTCATATATTCCTGTTCACGCAGTGACAGAATCTGACCACGGACAAGTCTTGCCATGCCAGGCCATCCAAGGAAACCGAGGATTAACATCAGATAGAGCATTCTGATCTGAGGATCAACACGCATCGCATCCATTGCCGAACCAAGGATGATGATTAATGGCATGGAAGGAATGCAATAGAAGACATCGACAATACGCATGATGAGATTATCGACCCAGCCACCAAAGTAACCGGAAAGGCCACCCATAATGACACCAAGAACAACAGAGATGCCCTGTACAATAAATCCAATGACAAGGGAAACACGACCACCATACATAAGACGTGTGAGCATATCCATACCATTCTTGTCTGTACCAAGAAGGTGTTCAGCACTTGGTGCAGCATAAGCATCAAAGACACGTGTCTCTTTTTCCTGCACAACAGACCAGATCAGCTTGCCCGGATCATATTCGAGATCATATTCGTATTCTTCACCATCTTCACCAGTGAATTTAAATGTGTCATCATTGTTTTCAATGCTTTCAAGAAGCGCATCACGCCATTCACGGGTAATGACAACATCGGTTGCGGAAGCACGCACAACATAACGGCTGACATAGCCAAAATCTCCAGACGCAGAGGTGATATTACCAATATCATCCAATGTATAGTCCGTACCATTGACATTAAACGTAGTTTCACCATTGGTGAATGCTTTTAATGCCGCAAATTGAAAATCATAGTCAACTGTAGAACCATCGTTTGCATTGACAATATCAATGTAGCACATACCAACTTCTTCGCCATTGACATATACACTGTAGAAGTCGATACCTTCTTCATGAAGTTCATATGTTACACCGTTGTAGGTAATAGAAGATTCACCACGGGTAATCGCAAGCATAGCCTGTGCCTGGGCGACAGATGTGAAGACTTCTGGATTGCTTGCACTATACCGATAACCTGTATTTTCAGTTACGGCTGCATAGTCCTTGGACATAAAATCATTACGATAGAATACCTGATCCTGTCCATATGGAGAAAGCCAGCCACCAACAAAAGAGAACAGAAACATGATAACAAGTATAATCATGCCGGCAACAGCCACCTTGTTACGCAGGAATCTCTTCATAACAAGCTGACCCGGGGACAATGTCTTGATTCGTCTGTCATCATTCAGAGAATACTTTTCATTTCTGTCTTCATTTTCATTTGTATTGAAGTTCTTTTCGTCAGACATGAATCATACCTCCTTTCATCAGGCAAGACGGACTCTTGGATCGACTACAGCATAGAGAATATCAGAAATCAGATTTCCAGCCAGAGTCAGGATCGCAAGGAATGTCAGATAGAACATTGAGAATGGAATATCACCCTGTACCATCGCATTGTAAGATGTATAACCAATACCCGGAATCATAAAGAGTGTTTCTGTAATCAGTGCGCCTGAGAAAAGACCAGGCAATGATCCACCAACCATGGTTACAAGCGGAATCAGTGTGTTACGGAATGCATGACGATAGATTACCTTATGTTCAGAAAGACCCTTTGCACGGGCTGTACGGACATAATCCTGCTGTAATACTTCAAGCATATTGGTTCTTGTATAACGCATCAAAGAACCAATAGAGATCAGAATCAGAACAGTACAGGGCATAACCAGATGATTTGCCATATCCATAAACTTTCCAAATGTATCCAGCTGCTGGTATGTTCTTCCTACAAGACCATACAGGTCAAACCATCCAAGATGAACAGAGAAGACAAGCTTCATCAAAGAAGCGATGAAGAATGTCGGAAGTGACATACAGGCAAGGGCAAAGACAGAAATAATATAGTCAGACTTCTGGTATTGATGGGTAGCAGCAATAATGCCCAGTGGAATAGAAATAATCAGCTGTGCCACAAGGGAAATCACACCCATGATAAAGGATACACCGATGACATCCACAAATTTTTCTGTTACAGGAACTGTATAGTACCAGCTGTCACCAAAATTACCAGTTGCAACATTTCCAAGCCATGTAACAAAACCTTCTATAATGCCTTTATCCATAGCATATGCAGCAGAAAGCTGTGCCATCCATTCCTCGAAGCTCTTGGAATTAGGCTGCATCGACTTCTGACGCGCAAGGTTTTCTACATAGGACGTAGGCAGACAACGCATCAGGACGTAAATCAAAAACGCAACAACAAACAGAATTGCGATTGAGATCAATATACGTTTAATAATGTACTTACGCATAACTTTCCTCCTTTTATTAACATCAACTGCAACCGTTGTGAAAAAAGATCAGAAGTCTTCTTTCACAACGGCTGAAGCCGTCGTGTTTTAAATAAAACAGAATGCGGGCAAGGCAAACCCTTCCCCGCATTCACCTGTTTAATGAATCAACTTCAATTAGTTGAGTTCAATCTTTTCTATTTCTGCATCCCAGTGATAGAAAGATGTTACATCCGGTGTAACTGTGTCAATGTTGACACGTTCTGTAGAAATAACAGTGCATTCTTTTCTCTGATATACAGGAATTTCAACTGCCCAGTCAACAATGATATCAAGTGCAGCTTTATACATTGTCTTACGTGCAGCCTGGTCAGTTGTTGTACGAGCATCCATGATCAGCTGATCAAGCTCTGCATCAGCGATATCATACTGATAGTTGGAACCACCAGGGTTCTGACCACCATTTGCTACATCAGAGTAGTAAATCTGATACATATCAGGATCGATTGTAGCAGACCATGCGGCTGCCCACATCTCACACTGTTCAGCTTCGATGGAATCCCAGAGCTGAGAGGAATCAGAAAGGTCGTTAACGATGAAGTTAATGCCAATTTCAGCAAATGCATCAGAAGCAAGGTCAAGAGCCATAAATACTGGGTGATCACCCACACCGCCACCTGGAATCGTGACTGTGTATGTAAGGCCATCTTTTTCGACACCCTTATCAACTGTTGTAAGACCTGCAGGAGCAGCTGTTACCTTGCCACCTTCAACTGTATAGCCAGCAGCTTCGAAGTAACCAAGAGCAGCTTCCTTAGCAGCAGCATACTTAGCATCAGCGTCCATATCAGATGTATAGATATCATTACCATTTACATCTGTGGAGAATGCAACCTTATAATCAGCATCTGTAGGCTGAGGAGCAGCCCAGGAAGAATTGGAAATCGGATAGTTGATAATTTCTGCACGATCACCATAGTAAGAGTCGATCGCAACATCTCTGTAAACAGAAATGATTGTAGCGAATGCCTTACGCATGTTCTTGGAAGCTTCAGATCCTGGTTCACCGTTGATGTTCATAACATTAGCGGACATACCAACATAACCATAACCAAGGAAGTCATAGAGTTCTGTTGTAATCTTATCACCTGTGAGTTCACCATTGGAGTTAGCCTGCTGAATCTGATCAACAACTTCACCACTGATAGAAGGCTGAGCAACATCAATTGTTCCAGTTGTTACACCGTTGAGAAGATCGGCTTCCTGAGATTCAACGAAGTTGACATACTTTGTCTTCGGAGCGTCCTTGTAGTAGTTCTCGTTAGCTTCAAAGTATACTGTGCCGTTTTCATACTTCACGAACTTGTAAGGACCTGCGCCCATCGGTTCTGTTGTGACGGAACGTACATGAGTCAGATCACCCTTTGTGAAACCGAAGGAACCATTTTCAGGATCCCAGAGTTCAGCTTCACCATAGTAGTGCATTGGAGCAATTTCAACACCAAGGCTGTAAATTGCAGTAGCATCTACAGTTGTCATATGAACATTGACTTCATAGTCTCCGTTCATTGTAATACCAGAAATTGTGTTTACTGCATTACCTGTAGAAACACCAACTTTCAACTCATCTGCATTAGAGAAGCAGTCAACGAAGTTTACATCTGCAACTTCTGTATCTACAGCTTCTGCAACTGTTGGATAGTTGGCAATGATTGCTTCGAAGAAATCGATTGCAGTAGCGTCTTCTGGAAGTTCATAGCCCCAGTTAACAGCCTTTGCTGCAACACTATCTTCTTCAGCAGCGAGGCCATTCGCAACGATATAGTCGAGGATGGACTGTGCAAATGCTTCACCTGCAGTACCATGTACTTCTTCCCAGAATGCTGTCTGCTGTTCTTCAGTCCAGTTAGTGAAGTCTGCATTGTCTTCACCAGCAGCAAGCAGAAGGTCATAGAGAGAGCTCATGCCAGAACGATACTCTTCCATACCTTCAATTGGCAGTGAGAAGAATGTGTTGGAGCCATCATATGTAGGATCTGCATAGACATAGTAAGAGAATACCAGGTCTTTTGCGGTCAGTTCTTCACCATCGGAGAACTTGACGCCTTCCTTCAATTTGATTGTGTAGTCTACAGAACCGTCACTGTTTTCTGTAACTGTTACATCAGCAGGTCCGGTATATGTATACTCTGTACCATTGTACTCCGTTGTCTCTCCTTCGATTCCATTGTAAATAATAGAACCTGCACGGTCATTACCGATCGCATAGATCTGTGTCATTTCCTGAACATCAGTATCATATTGCGTTGTGGAGAAGAACGGTGAGAACTGTGCGTTGAGCTGTGCTGTGCCAACGACAAGTGTTTTGTCTTCACCACCTGCAGAGCCAGTGCCGCCGCAACCGACGAGCATTCCTGCAGACAAAGCGAAGGCAAGTGCTTTTTTCATGTTTTTCATACTTTCCTCCCTAACAGAAATAAGCGGTGGGATTAACCCACGAACAAATGTACGCGCTGTGTAAACGCTGTGTCTATTATATTTGATTAGAAAATTAACGTCAATCTGACTGTAACTTTCCAAAAGGCGTTAATTACTATTTTCAAATCTGCTTTGAAACTTTTTCATTTGTGCCTTCTACCCTCTCATAGACACATTCATTCATATTTTTCCGCCAACAAATCGAACAAAGGCATACAATTCCTTCACAGGCAAGAAAAGCTATCATCCCCATCACAAGTCCATCCGTGCCAAAAAACAATACATAACCTGCTTCTGTAACCATGCTCAATGCACCACATGTCATCACGAACAGGTTGAATACCTGCGGTGTTTCCACATAGCTTTTGTAGTCATAGTCGCGAATTGGACTTCTGGAAAAATAGAGGGAAACGCTCTTATACAGCATAATTGCTGAAAACAGAAGACAAAGAGCCAGGGGAAGAATGACATACCACGCATCAATAGTTCCCGGTGCTTTGATCAGTCCACCTCCCGCCGCACCAAGTACACTGCCAAGTGATAACAGCAACAGCCTTTTATGCATTTTCTTTTCGGGAATGTCTTTGTTCATATACTGGTAATGATCCCCTGCATAAATCCATTCCCCTTTGTCATCTTTGACAAAATTCTTCAGATACTTATGCTGGAATCTTCCCGAAAGAGATATCTTATCGTTTTTCTTTGCCATGCGCTTTACCTGATATCGCTTAGATCAAATGCGGAAAGATACGCATGCGCCTTTTCAGCAATATCTTTCAATGTTGTGCCATCAAACGGAGACGCAAGATCTGCCTGTTTTAACATATTCACCCATGTGTCACTGCCACCCAGCTTTGTATAGGCAAGATACTTGTCCCAGGCAGCTTTGCGATCATCCTGTATCATTGCCCAGAATTCCAGAGAAATCGTCTGGGCAAGACAGTAGTCAATATAATAGAACGGAGAAGAATAAATATGGTGCTTGAGCTGCCAGTGTTCGCCATCCGCGAAGAATGGAATCTTCCCATCCAGCTTGTACCATGGCATATAGATACCACACAGTTTCTTCCATACGGCATGTCTTTCCTGTGGTGTCATATCCGGGTTGGCATAAACTTCATGCTGGAAGTGATCAACTGCTGTGCCATATGGAATGAACTTCAGTGCCCCTGCCACATGGGAATAGCAGTACTTCTTCGCATCTTTACCGAAGAAATCATCTGCCCACTCCTGTCCAAAGAATTCCATACTCATGGAATGACATTCACATGCTTCAAGCGTTGGCCAGATCAATGAAGAAGGAACCCTGTTGCGGTTGACCCAGGCTTCAAAGGCATGTCCTGCTTCATGGGTAATGACTTCCACATCACCCTGTGTACCATTGAAATTGGCAAAGATGAACGGCACATGATAATCACCAAGCGTTGTGCAATAGCCACCTCCTGCTTTGCCTTCTGTCGAAAGTAGATTCATCAGCTCACCATCGAGCATCGCATGGAAGAACTCACTTGTTTCGGGTGAAAGTTCATCATAGAACTTTGTGCCAGCCTTGATGATGTCATCTGCAGTACCAGCAGGAGTTGCATTGCCACTGCGGAATTCCAGCTGTGCATCCGCAAAAGAAAGCGGGTAACTTTTGCCAAGGCGCTTTGCCTGCGCTTTATAAATCTCTTCTGTTACCGGCACTACATATTTCACAACCGCTTCACGGAACTTTGCGACATCTTCTTTTGTATAGCAGTTGCGCATCATGCGGTAATAGCCAAGGGGTGTATACCCTTCATAGCCCATTCTTTTTCCCATCGCATCGCGCAGATGAACGAGTTCATCATAGATTCTGTCCATTTCAGGCTGATTGTCCTTATACCACTGTCCAACAGCCATCCAGGCAGAAAGTCTTCTTTCATCATCCGGATCATTCTGGAATGGAGTCATCTGGGAAAGGGTATATGTCTTTCCTTCAAAAGGAACCTTTGCGGAGGCAAGCAGATTTTCATAATCCTGTGCAAGCTGGTTTTCCTTCTTCATATCTTCGATGTTCAATGGAGAGAATGACTTGCGATTCATCTCCCCGTTAATGAAGAGAATCGAACCAAAATCTTTCTCAAAATCTTTACGGAAAGAAGAATCGAGCAATGCATCATTGAAAGCCTGCCTGTATTCCTCTAATTCCGGATAGACAGAAAGCCAGAATTCATTTTCCTGTTTATAAAAAGCATCACGCGTATCAATGTCATGTCTTATGGAAGCGATTGTTCCAAGTGTCTCCACATGGGTTACAAACGCATCTTCTTCAAGAAATACACGCTTTGCCTCTTCATACGTTTTTGCATTTTTCAGCTTTTCTGTATTTGCGGCAATCTCTTTCACCACTTCATCCATATCTGGGCGTTCATATTTCATCTCTTTGAATTTCATAACCAATACTCCTTCGATATGCAAACTATGCTATCACAAAATCCCACATGACGCATAATAGAGATTATGCTATACTAATCCATGCACATGGAGAATTACCCAAGAGGCTGAAGGGGGCGGTTTCGAAAACCGCTAGACGTGCAAGCGTGCGGGGGTTCAAATCCCTCATTCTCCGCCATAGAAAAAGAGCTGGTTTTAAAATCAGCTCTTTCTTCTTTCTCACCCAGTATGGACAAGCCTGTACAACATGCCTTCTTTCTGCATCAATGCTTCATATGTGCCACTTTCTTCAACCCTTCCCTGATGCATAACAATGATATTGTCACATTGGGAAAGGAAAGATGATGACAGGTTATGTGTGACAATGATGCGTGTCACATCTTTTTTCTGCAATATCTGTCCATATACCACATTTGCACTTCTTTCATCTAATGCTGAGACAACTTCATCTAGCAAAAGAATCGGTTTTTTCTGCAAGAGACATCTGGCAAGGGCAATACGCTGCTTCTCACCGCCCGGAAGATTCACGCCATTCAGACCACAGAGATATGATTCACTCTTTTCTATTATCACATCTGAAAGATCACTCTCTCTTTCTGCATTTCGTATATCCTTTTCTTCAAAGTGCTTCCATAATGTGATGTTGTCATGAATTGTCCCTCTGAAAATGAACACATTCTGATCAAGCTGGGAAACTAGGCAGCATATGCGCTCCATGTTCATATCACCAACTGGCGTTTCATCATAGAGCACAGCATCTTTACTTTGCCTTGAAATAATAGCCTTCAGTAAAGTTGATTTACCACTTCCTGATGGTCCGACAATTGCCGTACAGGAACCTGCAGGGAATTGTACATTCACATCATGCAGAATCTCATGATCATCTGTTTTAACACAAAGATGATGGATGGTAATATTGCCACGAAAATCTTCTGGCACTGCCTTTCCTTCATCCTGCATATCCTTTGCAAGGCGCTCTGCCAGCCTTTCCATCAGCGCTGAGGCGCTCTTTCTTCCCGCTATATAATCCGGAAATATACTGACAAACGTCACCACGCTGCCCATGAGGTTCAAAAAGATCACAAGTGTACCACCAGTAATACCACTGCCAGTAAGTGCCATCCAGCATCCAGTCAGAAGTACACCAAGCTGGGCAAGTGCAGATGCTTCAGAACCCAGAGATTCGATGAAGACACTGTAAAACAGTCTTTTTCTTCTGCTTTCCCTCAATTCTTTACTGCTTCTTACCATGATGTCATGTGCCTGTTTTTCTCTTTGAAACTTCTGTTATGTAAAAGCCTTTGTCAAGTGTTAATTGCCAATTTCCATTGAATTTACCTTCCATTCCTTTTTTCTTGAGGACATGAAGAAAGAGTT
>CASEPS010000020.1 GCA_949289855.1 uncultured Erysipelotrichaceae bacterium | reverse complement strand
GATTATAGCAGAATCATCCCTCTATTCCAAGAAAATTATGTAATAATTGTGTTGAGGTGAACAAACATGAAACGTACAGAAACAAGACCTATCTATGTTGGCGGTGTACAGGTTGGCGGTCAGAACCGCTGTGTATTGCAGTCCATGACAAATGTACCTGCAAAAGATGTAGACCGTACGGTTGAACAGATTGAAAAACTCACAGACCACGGCTGTGAAATTGCCCGCATTGCCGTACTTGATGAAAAGGATGCGGAAGCCATCAGTGAAATACAAAAGCGCATACGCATTCCCCTTGTTGCGGACATCCACTTCAACCACCTGCTTGCCCTTAAGGCACTGGATGGTGGTGTAGATGCCATCCGCATCAACCCTGGCAATATTGGTTCAAGGGAAAAGACAGAAGCCGTAGTGCGCAAATGCAAAGAAAAACATGTACCGATCCGCATTGGTATCAATGGTGGATCTTTGGAAAAACAGTTCCTTGAACAATATGGACTCAGTGCTGAAGCAATGATTGCCTCTGCTGACAGACATGTCAAAATCCTGGAGGACCTCGACTTCCATGACATCTGTCTTTCTTTCAAAAGCAGCAATGTGGAACTGACCATCGCAACATATGAACTTGCCGCAAATCACTACCCCTACCCTTTACATCTTGGCGTAACCGAAGCAGGTGGTTTCACAGAAAGTGCCGTCAAATCAAGTGCAGCACTTGGCACATTACTGCATGAAGGCATCGGTGATACAATCCGCGTATCTGTTTCAGCACCACCAGAAGATGAACTGATCATCGGCAAGCAATTGCTCAAATGCTTCAACCTCATCGAAGGTGTGCCAGACCTCATTTCCTGTCCGACCTGTGGCAGAATCCAGTATGATATGTTACCACTGGTCAAAGAGATGGAAGAGTACCTCTCAACAATACATGAAGACATTACCGTAGCCATCATGGGCTGTCCGGTCAATGGTATTCAGGAAGCAGGCCGTGCTGATGTAGGCATTGCCGGTTCCTATGACTCTGGCATTCTCTTCCGCAAGGGAAAGATCATCCGTACCGTTCCCCAGAATGAAATCAGGGATGCACTGATTGCAGAAATTGAAAGCATCATCAAAGAAAAACACAACGAACAGTAGTATAAAAGGCAGATTTCACACGAAACCTGCCTTTTGTATTAACCTATTCTTCAAGTGCCTCAAGAGCCTTGGGGTCATAGATGCCGCTTCTCAGCATCTTTATTTCCTCAGCATACGGAGGCTTTTTATTGATATATGGTGTTTCCAGAATCTTGGCGACATGAGCCGTCCGCTTGTTTTCTGCTATAGCATGCAGAACATCAAAACCGATTTCTCCCCTGCCAAGGTTAGCATGTCTGTCCTTGCGGGCACCACGTACATTTTTGGAATCGTTGAGATGGATGACATGTAACCGGTCTAGACCAATGACATGATCAAATTCGTCAAGCACGGCATCAAAATCCGTCACATCATAGCCGGCATCAGATATATGACATGTATCGAGACATATGCCGAAATGTTCCGGCTCGTTTACTCCTTCCAGTATCTCCGCAAGCTGTTCAAAGCGGAAACCAATCTCACTGCCTTTCCCTGCCATCGTTTCAAGACATACGATGACATTATCTGGATAGTGTACGGTATTGAGACAGTCAATGGTTGAACGGATACCTGTTTCAAGATCTGTTGTGGTAAAGGAACCAGGATGCAGGACCATATACTTTGCACCAATGTCACTTGTCCTTTGTGTTTCAAAGGCAAGAAACTCTCTGGCAAGTTCCTGTACTTCCGGTTTGATGCTGTTGGCAGGATTGATGATATATGGGGCATGGATGATCATCCTTTCCATGTCCATTCCATTTTCTCTCATCAATGCCTGCGCTTCTTTGATATGCATCTCTTCCGTTGGCCGGCGCTTTGTATTCTGTGGAGCACCAGTATAGAGCATCAATGCATTACAGCCATACCCAAGCGCTTCCTTTACACTGCCTTCGAGAAACAGCGGTGCTTTCATCTGCACATGACATCCAAGAATCATCTTCCATTCTCCCTGTTCTTTTCAATCTGTCTCTGCTTATACATCGCCTTTTTCTCTTCCCTGATCTTTGCCCGGATCATCTCACGCTTCTTGTGGCGGTGCACCTGGGCAATCTTGGCAGCACGCTTCTTCTTATAACCAGGTTTTACCTTCTGGTTCTTCTTTGTATAAATCATGGCGATCTTCTGCTCAAGATCATCATCCTTCTTCAATCTCTTCTGTCCATATGGATGCAGGTTTACCCAGCCTTCCTTGCGGCAACGCATATGGTCAAAGTGGATGCCCATCTTCATCAAAGAACGGATGGAAGCATCATCAGACTCATGGTAGAGGGCATAACATGTGCCCTTTTCACCAGCTCTGCCGGTTCTGCCGGCACGGTGCACATAATATTCAAGATCATCCGGGAAACCACAGGAAATGACATGGCTTACCGTATCAATATCAATACCTCTTGCGGCAAGGTCCGTACAGACAACATACGTATGTCTGCTTTCGGCAAGATTCTTCATTGACTGCCTTCTCTTGCGGGATGTGAGATCACCATGCAATTCGGAAGCAGAAATGCCATGGTTGCGCAATTCTTCCGCAATCTCCGAAGCTTCCTGGCGGGTGTTTGTAAAAATCAGGCATACATATGGCTGAAAACCTGGCAGGATGGAAAGAATCGTCTCTGCAAATGTATGGTGGTAACATGGCACAAGCACATGGCGGATATCCGGATTAAAACGGACTGTTTCACCAACCTGAAAGGTGATCGGATGATGCATGTACTTGCGGATAAATGGTCTCAACTGATCTGGCATCGTTGCTGAAAAAGCAAGCATCTGCAGATCTTCACCCATTCTGCCAGCAAATGCATCAATCTCATCGAGGAATCCATATTCCAGTGTCATATCTGCTTCATCCACAACAAGGATTCTTGCCTTATCAAGGCGTAATGCACCACCATTGAGAAAGAGATCTTTGATTCTGCCTGGGGTACCAATAACAATATGCGGCTGTTTCTTCTCCAGGAATTCCACATCCTTTGATCTCTCCCTGCCACCGGTATAGAGCATGACGCTGATGCGCGGATCACATTCTGTAATCATCTTAGCCTTTTCATATATCTGCATGGCAAGTTCCCGGGTTGGCGCAGTGATAACCGCCTGGGTATGATCCTTGTCCGGATCAATTTTCTGCATGATCGGAATCAGATAGGCATGTGTTTTACCAGTACCGGTTTTGGAAAGACCGATGACATCCTTTCCTTTGATCGCAGCCGGAATGACCTGTTCCTGGATGGGGGTAGGTGTGGTAAATCCACAGAGATGGATGAGATCCATCACTTCTTTATGCATATTAAAATCTTCAAACTTCTTCATATCACATCTGCCACACATCACAATGGTGGCATCCTCCTTTCCAAAAGGTTACAATAGTGCTGTATCGTGCACAAAAGTGCATGAATAAGGGACTTTTTCAAAATCCCGTATTAGCATTATACCGAAAAAGAAAGGAATGTCGATGGAAATCATCAGTGTTGTCCCGCGCGGCTATTGCCAGGGCGTAGTCCGTGCCATACAGATTGCAAAAGAAACAGCCGAAACATATAAAGGCATGCCCATTACGATGCTGGGCATGATTGTACATAACAGCTATGTTGTAGAAGCCTGCCGCAAAGCAGGTATCAGCTTCATTGAAAACAGCAATAAGACCCGTCTTGAACTGCTCGATGAAATCGATGAAGGAGTAGTCATCTTCACCGCCCATGGCGTCAGTGATGCGGTCAGAAAGAAAGCAGAAGAAAAAGGACTGCTTGTGGTCGATGCCACATGCCGTGATGTTGCCCGCACCCACACCCTTATCAAAAACCATAACGGTGACGTCATATACATCGGCAAGAAAAACCATCCGGAAGCTGAAGCGGCTGCTGGCCTGTCAGACCATGTTCACCTTGTGACATGTATCGAAGATGTGGATGCTTTAGGTGAATTGCACAATGTGCTCATCACCAACCAGACCACCCTCTCCATCCTTGATACAAAGAAAATCATTGAGGCATGTCTGACAAAATATCCTGGTGCTGTTGCTTCGGAAGAAATATGCAATGCGACCCGCATCCGTCAGGAAGCCGTCATGAAAATCAAAGATGCAGACCTGCTCATTGTCGTTGGTGACCCGCGCTCCAACAATTCCCGCCAGCTTGCGGAAACCGGTAAAAAAGCAGGCATACCGCAATGCCTGCTCATCTCCTCTGTGGAGGATTTATCTGTTGCAATGATACGAAATCATGAAAGAATTGCGGTGACAAGTGGTTCTTCAACACCAAATGCATTAACAAAACAGGTCATTGATGTCTTACAGGAATATGCCACTACCGGCATATTCCACCCTGCTAAAGCAGATCCTGCAATTCTTTGATCTCTTCCTCGGTAAGACTTCTGTACATTCCTTCCGCAAGGCTTTCATCCAATACAAGATTCTTCATCCGGATGCGCTTTAAAGAAACAACTTCATTGCCAAGGGCAAGAAAGATGCGCTTGATCTCATGGAACTTTCCTTCATGGAGAATGATTCTCCCGGAAGTCTCCGTGAGTTTTTTATATTCTGCCGGCATAAACTGATCTTCACCATCATGAATACCAGCTTTTATCTTTGCTATATCTTCTTCAGTAACAGCTTTTGCCACAACAACCTCATACTCCTTGTCCACATGGTGTTTTGGGGAAAGAAGCCGGTGGGCAAGCTGACCATCATTGGTTAATAACAACAAACCCGTCGTATCTTTATCCAGACGTCCACAGGGAAACAATCCCTTTACCGGCATGTCCACAAGATCGATCACTGTCGGTTCATAGCCTTCTGTTGCACTGATAACACCCTTTGGCTTGTTCATCATGAGGTAGGTGAACTTCTCATACACAAAGGGCATGTCATCAATGGTAATGTCCGCATCTTCTGCAATCTTTGTGGCAGGATTGCGGATGATTTCTCCATTGACCTTTACCCTATTATCCCTGAGCATATTCTTTACATCATTACGGCTTCCAATACCCATGGAAGACAGTGCTTTATCCAGTCTGATCATCGTTTTCCCCCAAAATGAAATATTCTCAATATATCACCTGTCATATAATAGGCAACTGCACCTGCTGCAACCATCATCCCCAGGTGCATACATGCCTCGTTCAGGTTCTCCACCATACCGGTAATTCCGACTAGTGACAAGGCATAAATCGCCCCATGCATGGCAAATGTTGACAGGATGATGCGAAACAGTACAACAGCAGTCCGTTTATATTCGACAAGTGCTTTGTTTTTGATTCTTGCAAGGTTTAAAAAGAGTATCACAAACAGACAGATGATATCGGAAAGGATGATTCCCTGCATGCCAGCCTGCTTTGCAAGAGGATAGACGAGCACTGCCTTGAACACAAACCCGGCAAGCCAGTAACTGTTCTTCTTTCCCTTCAGATGTAATGCGTCCATCATGAGCGATGAAAATACACAAGCCCCATAAAGAATGGCATAAAGACCACCAAGGGCTATATAAACCGTACCTGTGCCACCATTCATAAATCCCAAAAGGCACCTTGCGACAACATCCCCATGCAAAAACAGGAAGATACCAAAAGGAATGATGATCTTTAAAGACCTGTTAAACGCTGCGGTAACCTGCTGCTCAATGCGGTCACCATCCCCTTTTGATAATGCCTTCTCGAGGGGCACAAGGCTGTTATTGGCAAGATGAAACGTAAACAGCAGCGGTATAAGGGAAAGCATAAGAGAACCGATATAGAACACCCCATAAGCACAGAGTGCATTGTTGTAGTCCATGCCACAATACAAGGCAAGTGGTATTGCCGCAAAGACATCGAAAAGAAGATACAGGTTATGCATGACAAGGGAAAGAAAGGAGGAAATACTCCGGGAAAGAAAGAGGGAAAGACTGCCTTCACTATGCGGCATATTCCGTGGAAACAATCCCCCTGCCCGCACAACTTCCACCACTAACAGGATCAATGCCGGCACAAGGCATAACAATATGACGATCCATATGCGCAATGGATCACTGATTTCCTTCTGGTAAACAACCAGGGCGGTCACTATGCCACCAATAACACGCAACACCTGTGTAAGGATGATGCTGAAGACAAAAAACTTTTTGTTCTGTCCACAATGATCAATACTATGGTAAACAGACAATATGCATTCAATGGGAAGAAGTAATGCAATACCATAGAAACCGTACGTAAACAACTGATAGTCAGCTGCTGGTGCACTGCTGCCAAGCATCCAGTGGGCAAGCGGATCTGCAGCAAGGGCAACTATAAGGCCAACTGTCACGCCAGTGACGAGCATCATGATCATCAATGCTCTGTACGCAGAGAAAAATGCTCTCTTTTTGTGTCTTGCAAGAAGATAGGAAAAGGCATCAGAAAAAGCAAATGGCAATGTCACACAAAACACATCTACCAGAAACTGGTGCAGGATGACAAATGGCACAAGAGCTGCCAATGCATTACCACCAATAACACATAACGGAATGAGAAACAATACATCTGCAGTGCGGTTTATCCATTGCAATAGCAATGAAGTGTCTTCAAACCTTCTGAGGTTCGTCCGCTTCATGCGTTCTCTCCTTCCAGCGGTAAAGAAACTGCACCGTTTTCATCTACCTGCATGCGGTAATACATCCTTGCTGCACTTCTTTCATGGCGGTCTTTCCACTCTACCATCACCCGCAATACAACAGGTGACTGGCTGGTCGTCCCATTGATGGCAAGCCCTTTGACAAAACCATCTTCCTTGTTGATCTGGGAAGGAATCATCGCATAGGGGCCATCAAAGATACCAATGCTTGGCATCATCTTCTCACGAATACCAACCCCTTCTTCCACTGCCATTACCGTCACGTCATACATGGCAATGCGCGGTTCATCGACAATGATGCTGTAGGTATATGTACCATCTTCGTTATTCACCATTTCATAACTCATGGAACAAACATCACTTTCCTCAGCAAATTCTGTTATCTCACTGATTTCATTAAAATCTCTTTCATATTCATCATAAGCAAGATTGTCGACAGTACTGCTCTGCTTACAACCAGCAAGCAGCAGGACAACCATACATAACAACTGTTTCCATCTGTTCATAGTCACACCTTCAACATTGCCATTATACCAAATGCGCAACAATTGGGAGGATATTTCAAATCACCATCATTTTTCGCTATAATATCAAGGTAAGAAAAGAGGTTGACTATGTATCAGATTGATTTCAAACATCCTGAAGCGAAAATATATTTCTGTGGCATTGGCGGTTCCAGCATGAGCGGCCTTGCCGGCATGATGAAACACCTTGGTTTTACGGTCTGGGGCAGTGATCGCAGTGAGTCGCCACATACCTGGCAGGCAGAAAAAGAAGGCATCCGTGTCATCATCGGTCAGAAAAGAGACAATATTACAGACGATATTGATTGCGCGGTATTTACCGCTGCTATTTCCCCTGACAATCCTGAATACCAGGCTGTCATAGAAAAAGGTATTCCACACATCACCCGTGCTGAACTGCTCGGTCAGATCATGGACCAGTTTCCAAAGTCCATTGCCATCAGTGGTACACATGGCAAAACAACGACTACATCCATGATTTCTGAAATCCTGCGTCGCAATGGCAGTGACCCTTCTTTCCAGATTGGTGCCATTCTCAATTCTGTTCACACTTCCTACCATACAGGCAGGTCTGAACTGTTTGTGGCAGAAGCTTGTGAATATACAAACAGCTTCCTGTCCATGCGGCCATATATCGGCATCATCATGAATATTGAAGAAGACCATCTCGACTTCTTCAAGGACATTGATGACATCCGTCATTCCTTCCGCAGATTTGCGGAAAACATCCACGATGATGGCTGGCTCATCATTTGTTCCGACATTCCAAATCTCGAAGAAATAACAGAAGGTCTTTCCTGCCATATCGTACGCTTCGGCAAAGACAAAGCGCATGATGACTATTATGCAGAAGATGTTTCCTACAATAACAATGCGGAGCTTTCCTTCACCTGCCATTCCCCATCCAAGGAAGACCGCAGAGTGACATTGAAAGTACCTGGAAAACAATATATCGCCGATGCCCTTGCGGCTATTGCGGCATGTGATATCTGTGGTGCAGATGATGAAGCGATTCTTGCTTCACTGTATGCCTTTGAAGGATCGGACAGACGTTTCCAGTACAAAGGCATATGCAATGGATTTAAAATCATTGATGACTATGCCCACCATCCAACCCAGATCCGCGTAACGGTTGAAGCTGCAAAGCATATCCCACACAATACGCTCTATGCCTGCTATGAACCGCATACTTATACGCGTACAAAGGCATTGATGAATGAATATATCGATGCGCTTTCCACCGCTGATGTTGTCCTGCTTGTCCCGGTATTTGCAGCAAGAGAAACCGATACACTTGGGGTTACCATTGAAGCCATTGCTGAAAAAGTTGAAGCAAAAGGCACACCATGTCACTGTTTCAATTCCATCAAAGAAGCAGAACAGTGGATTCTTGACCATCTCAAAGAAAACGATCTGCTTGTTTCCATGGGTGCTGGCAGCATCTATCAATTAGCTGACAGCCTTGTCAACTACGAATACGACTTCCCGGAAGAAAATCAATAAAGTAAAAGCCGTTTCAATGAACGAAACGGCTTCTTTTCATATTCAGAATGTCACAACGTACCAGTTCTTCTTGCCCTTTTTAAGAATGGTGAATTCCTGATCATAAGCATCACTTCTGGAAAGTGTATAGCCGATGTCAGTTACCTTGTCGCCATTGACCATAATACTGCCCTGCTGAACAAGGGTACGGGCGTTGCTCTTGGACTTGGCGATGCCACAGGCAACCATGGCATCAAGAAGACCAATACCATCTTCAATAGCAGTCTTAGGTGCATCAGAAAGACCAACTCTGAGTTCATCTGCAGAAAGGTCCTTGATAGAACCATGGAAGAATGTCTCAGTAATCTTTTTGGCAACCTCAAGACCATTTGTACCATGGACAATCTCTGTCAGTTCTTCAGCAAGCGCAATCTGTGCTTCTCTTCGTTCTGGGTGTTCCTGCATAGCTGTTTCAAGAGCCATGATTTCTTCAGGTGTGCGCATGCTGAGACGCTTCAAGTAGTCGATGATGTCCGCATCTGGTGTGTTCAGCCAGAACTGGTAGAATTCATAGCTGTTTGTACGCTCTGGATCAAGCCAGATGTTCTTGCCTTCAGACTTGCCGAACTTGGAACCATCACTCTTTGTGATGAGTGGTGAAGTAATGCCGAAGACCTTGACTTCATCGCCAAGCACTTTGCGGATGAGTTCTATACCACTGGTGAGGTTACCCCACTGGTCAGAACCACCGATCTGTGCTTCACAGTGATATTTGTTATACAGGTTCAGAAAGTCAATTGCCTGCAGGATGGTATATGTAAATTCCGTATAGGAAAGTCCGGAATCCAGTCTCTTTTTGATGGTATCCTTCTGCAGCATATATGCTACATTGAAGAGCTTTCCATAATCTCTCAAAAAGTCAAGCAGACTGAGTTCACCGAGCCAGTTGTTGTTATTGTCCATGATCGCAGCATTTTCACCATCGAAATCCAGGAATTTGGCAAGCTGTTCTTTGATGCACTCAGCATTGTGCAGTACTTCTTCATGAGATAAGAGCTTTCTTTCTGTTGTTGGACGTGGGTCACCAATCATACCGGTAAAACCACCACAGAGGGCAATTGGTGTATGTCCTGCTTTCTGGTATCTTCTCAGAAGAAGAATCTGCTGCAGATGACCAACATGCAGGGAATCAGCCGTCGGATCAAAGCCGCAATACACCGTCATCGGCGCCTTCAGCCTTTCCACAAGGCTGTCATAATCAGTGCAGTCTTTGACAAGACCTCTCCATTTCAGTTCATCAATAAAATCCATATTCTCCTCCATAAATCTTCTTATAAAGACAGCCGGCAATCCAGCCGGCTATGTCAGTGTACATCGTGGTTTCAGTTCCGTCAATTTTTCGTCGTCTGACGTGGTGTGAACAGATAACTCAGTTCAATTTCCTTATTCGATTCACTTTCACTCTGTAGCATCTTTGTCATCACCCGCATTGATACTGCACCAAGGTCATAACTTGGTATGGCAAAGGAAGAAATCTGTGGACGCATCATGGAATTGTACTTTGTATCGATGACACAAACCACTTCCATATCATCCGGAATGGAAATATCATTCTCTCTTGCAGCATTGACAATGGCCATTGCCTGGGAGTCACGGTTACCGATCATGAGATCATATTTATGGTCTTTGAGCCACTTGGACAGGAAGGCGTAGCTGGTTCTTGATGAAGATGGAATTTCAAGGAATCCATCAAAAGTAAGACCACGTGCTGCAAAAGCCTGTTCTGTACCTGCTTTCATCTCCTGGGAAGTATATGGATTCTTGCGGTCTTCAATAATCGCAATTCTTGTCTTCCCTTCTTCCAGGTACTTGGAAGTCAGCTCATATACCGCTTTGCGGATATTGACATATACTGAACATACATTTGGTCCCTTTGTGCGGTTGCCAATGACAACAATCGGAATATTGTACTTGGAAAGCTCTTCCATCTGTGGCATCTGCAATTTGTCATTGTAGACAACAACACCATCCACACGGGACTTGATGATATCTTCAATGACATCGCTGATATCGGTAATACCGGCAGTGATCGTATGCAGCATGATATTGTAATTATAGATTTTTGCCACATCGATCAGACCATTGATAATCTGTCCGGTATATGTAAATGAAGCCTCCGGTACAACAAGACCAATGGTCGTTGTCTTCTGAAGGGCAAGACCCTGGGCAATGGCATTCGGTTTGTAGCCAAGTTTGTCAATCGCTGCCTGGACTCTGTCCTTTGTCGGTCCTTTGACAACATTGGAGCCGTTGATTACACGGGAAACTGTTGCCAGTGAAACCCCGGCTTCTTTTGCAACATCGTAAATGGTCACTCTTTTCATGCGTTCACTCTTTCTAATCTTCCTTATCTTTCAGACAATGCAGTCTGTTTAAGCCATTCTCTATTCCCTTTTGAACCTTTGCCTGCATCTCACTGAATGCAGGAGAAGAAATCACATCATCCAGTAACAGACATCCTTTTTTATGAAGAATCTGGAGCTTTTGTACAGCAGTTTCTTTTGCAACATGGAATTTCTCACGCTGTTCTTCATTGATAGAAGCATGGATATTACGTAATGCGGCTCTTCCAAGTGCAACTGCCTTTTCTTTAACAAGAGCAGTTTTTCCTTTTGTTACAGAACTGTTACGGATGGAATGCCTTGCGGCATATGCAGAAGAACGGATAGCACTGCGGGCATTTTCTTTGATAAAGTCCACTGCCTTTGTTCTGTCCTGCTTCTCTTCTTCAACCGCATCCTGTCCATCTCTTTCATTGACAATCTGCTGGATCTTCTGTTTCAACTCTTCTACCGTACGTTCCATTTCCGCAATTGGTTCAGATCTTTCATCTTGTGGAAGCATCTTCTCTCTCTTCTACAGGATTAGTCACATCATCCTGTTCTTTCTTCAACGTGTAGTCTTTCAGACTGTTGATGGAATCAGCTGCAAACTCAGAAACCTTAGTGAATGCTTCTTCGGTACGTTCCTGCACCTTATCCACCGAATGCGATAAGCGCACGGCTGTATCCAGTGGAGCCTGTAATTTGTCAACGCTTTTATCCACCTTGCGCAGCGTTGGATCAAGACTTTGTACTGTCTTTGTCAACTCTTCAATCAGTTTCCAGCATTTTCTTAACAGTATACATAAAAATATTAAAGCTGCTGCACCAAGTATTGGCAGAAGCTGTCCACATACGGCATAAAGATCTGCCAGCAAAGCATCTAACATGATATTCACCTCTTAAGCTGATGGTATTATACGCTATCATGAAAACATTTTCAATAAAAGGATTTTCACTTTCAGACAACTTACAAAGCAAAAGGACCTGTATGCACAGATCCTTCGTGTTTTAACCATTTTGTTTCTTACGTGCAGGTGCCTTCTTTGTGGCAGGTTTGACTTCCACTGCTGGTGCCTGTTCTTCTTCAACCGGATCATCCGGGAAATCGATGTCGAGATCCGGGAAAAGTGGAGCTGTATTGCCAAGGTCGTCAGAAGGATTGCTGTATTCTTCATCACGTACCTTGAGAATATCATCCAGAGAGAATTCTGGAATATCATCTTCAGCAGAAGGTGCCTGTACCGGCTTTTCCTCTTTGATGGAAACTTCCTCATGCACCGGTTCTTCTTTGACAGCACTGTATCTTTCAGTACTTCCATAAATTGGAGAGATAACCGGTGTTATGTTACTGTCATCCTCTGAATGTGCACTGATAGCTTCAACCTTGCGGGTTGTTGTCTTGAGCGCATTGAGATCCTTTTCATCTACACCAAAGATCGGAGAGATGACCGGCTGGAATTCATAGACTGGCTTTTCCTTCTTTACCGGTTTTGGTGTCTTTGGCTTTGCCTGTTTGACAGTGCGTACAGCAGGTGCTGGTTTTGGCTTTTCCACTTTGACAAAGTCATCATCCACTGTAATACCAAGAGGCTTCTTCTCTTCCTTTACCGGTTCCTTCTTTGCTGGAGCAGGTTCCTGTACTGGAACGAAACCAGTGACGTCAATTCTATTCATATGTGACTGCTCAGGTTCTGGAGCAGGCTGCGGCTGAACCGCCGCAGGTTTCACCGGTTCACTTTGAACAGGTGCAGGACGTACCTGGATGGGCTGTTCTTCCTCTTCGGTTTCTTCATCATCGAGGTAATCATCCTCATCGTCTTCAAACAAAAGATTCTGCAGTTTCTTCAGCATAATGTGTTCCTTTCTTGCATAACTAGTTAAATTTTATGCTATTTTCACGGGAATGTTAAGAAAAATCCCATAATTCAGCCAATTATTGCCTGTTTTCTGCCTCATTTGGCACTTGTTCACCATCAATCAGCAATTCTTCGAGTGTTCCATCCACAGGAGCCATGTTCTGAAACAGCTCTGCTTTATGTGTTTTATAGGTAATTGGCATACGCAGATTGAAGTCATTTTCTATGCGTGTCTTATCAATATGCACACTGCGGGCAATCCGCATCATCTTGACTGGCAGCTGCATTGCCTTAACATAATCTGCTATGGCAAAGTAGTCGGTATAATCCGTATGGACATAAACGGCATAGCCACGGGATAAAGCATAGATAGAAATGGAATATGGATGGACGGTGCCCTCCATATCTGTATAATCTCCCTTATCTGTATAAATGGCACCATCTTCCTGTATCAGTAACGTATCACTATCTTCATCCAGGATGCTGTCCACATTGAGATTCATAATGAAGCTTGTACCGGCATAGTTGAACGTATTGGAAAGCGCATCACCACTATAGCGGCCAATATCTGGTGGAAGATAGTAAGCATAGTATTCCTTTGTATAATTTGGCTGATCATAGTCAGCAGAAAGAACTGCCTCTATATCATCTTCCATCTTTTTTTCACTTTCTTCACTTCTGCTTATTGAACATCCTGTCAATAACAACAGCAGAACTGCCAGTACCTTCTTCATTCTCATACATTCTATTTTACCACAGACTGCTCTTTTACCGGTACAGCCGTGAGATGATAGATGGGCATGCCCTCTTCCAGAAACTTCTGTTCATATTCAGTGATGGCATCTTCCGGATGTTCATTCCTTCTGTAATCAACAGAAATTTCGGTTAAAGTAAATCCATTTGCCAGAAAGGAAATGACACTGTCTTCAAACAAATCCTTGTTGTCGGTCTTCATCAGAATATAGCCCTTTTCTGACAATAACTTTTTATACATGGAAAGAAAGCGCTCAGAAGACAGTCTCTTCTTATGGTTACGCTTCTTTGGCCATGGGTCAGAGAAATTGAGATGAATGACATCAATCTCCCCTTCTGAAAACCAGTTTTCCATCTCTTCCGCATTGCCGGTAATAAGCCTTCTGTTTTCACAACCACCGCGTTCTTCGATTGCCTTGCGGCAGGCAACTGCTGCAGCAGAGTGGTCTCGTTCAATACCAATCCAGCCAGCATCAGGATACATTAAGCTCATCTCCAGCATATAGCCGCCTTTGCCAGCTCCAATTTCAACATGTAATTCTTCTTTGCCTGTCAGTTCTTTCCATTTGCCACTGTAGTCGGATGGATTACTGATGGCATAGTCACCATGGGCTTCAAGATATGGTTCAGCCCATTTCTTTTTTCGCATTCTCATGTTCTACCTCCAAAAAAGAAGGCTTACGCCCTCTTTTATACTTATTCTGCTTTCTTCTTGAACACACGGCGTTCTACATTGCCACCGTTTCCGTGTTCTCTATGGTGTTCACCACGTGCACCATGCTGGGGACGAAGCGGCTTCTTTGGTTCAACATAGCCTTCTGGCTTTTCCATCAGTTCCTTTGCAGAAACCTTGACCTTGCCTGCTTCATCAATACTGATGACCTTTACCTTGACCGTATCACCTACATGCAATACTTCCTTGATGTCTGGTGTACGTTCCCAGGAAAGCTGGGAAACATGCAGCAGTGCATCAGTGCCCGGGAAGAGTGTCACAAATGCGAAGGAGTCACGGACTTCGCTGACAGTAGCGTCATAGACATCATCAACCTTTGCCTCACGGATGAGGTCGCTGATGATAGCCTTTGCCTTGTCGATCATCTCCTGGTCATTGTGGTAGAGGACACATCTGCCGTCATCGTCGATGTCAATCTTGATATCATTGCATGCTTCGATGATCTTATCGATCTGTTCGCCACCCTTACCAATAACAATTCTGATCTTGTCTACCGGAATCATCATCTGGTCATACTTCGGTGCCCACTTGGATACATGATCTCTTGGTTCAGAAATAGCTGTTTCCATGTTGTCGAGGATTTCCATTCTGCCCTTATGTGCCTGGGCAAGAGCCTCCGCAAGGATTTCTTCAGAAATACCTGTGACCTTGATATCCATCTGCAATGCGGTAATACCTTTGCGTGTACCAGCAACCTTGAAGTCCATATCACCATAGTGGTCTTCCATACCCTGAATGTCTGTCAGGATGGAATATGTATCGCCTACTGTAATAAGACCCATCGCAACACCTGCTACCATGGCTTTGATCGGTACACCGGCAGCCATGAGGGACATTGTGCCGGCACAGATACTTGCCTGGGAAGAAGAACCATTGGATTCGAGAACTTCCGCACATGTACGGATGGTATATGGGAATTCTTCAGCAGAAGGAATAACCTGCTTCAATGCTCTTTCACCAAGTGCACCATGACCGATTTCTCTACGGCCAGGGCTGCCCATTCTGCCAACTTCACCAACAGAGAATGGTGGGAAGTTGTACTGGTGCATGAATCTCTTTTCTGTCTGTGTTGTGAGGTCATCAATCACCTGTGCTTCAGACAGTGGTGCAAGTGTGGTGATGGAAAGAACCTGTGTTTCACCACGGGTGAACATAGCAGAACCATGTGCACGTGGCAGAAGGTCTACCTGGGAATCAAGAGGTCTGAGTTCATCAAGTGCTCTTCCATCCGGTCTTACCTTATCTTCAGAAATGAGTCTTCTCACTTCACCTGCTTCTACTTCTACGCCATATTCATGAGCCTGTTTGACAGCTTTGTCACGGGCTTTTTCATCTTCCCATTCCATGTTGCCAACAGCTTCAGCCATCTCATTGATGATTTCATCAATCTTGCCATAACGCTCAAGCTTGCCCTTGATGGAAACAGCTTCACGAATGCGGTCAGCTCCATTCTTGTCAATATAGTCTTTGACAATCGGGTTGATCTCGTAGAGAACAACTTCCATCTTTGGCTTTGCACATGCAGCGATAATTTCTTCCTGAATCGCACAGAGCTCTTTGATTGCTTCGTGACCCACCATCAGAGCCTTGAGCATATCTTCTTCACTGACTTCCTTGGCACCTGCTTCAACCATGTTGATGGCTGCCTTTGTACCAGCAACAGTCAGATCAATTTCTGCTTCTTCAAGCTGTGCTTCTGTAGGGTTGATGAGGAATTCATCACCAATCTTGCCTACCTTGACACCAGCTACTGGTCCATTGAATGGAATATCCGAAATGCATAATGCAAGGGAAGAACCAAACAGTGAAGCCATTTCACTGGAACAGTCCGGATCACAGCTGAATACTGTATTGACAACCTGTACTTCATTACGGAAGCCATCCGCAAACAATGGACGAATAGGTCTGTCAATCAGACGTGCCGTCAGTGTTGCATGTTCGGAAGGTCTTCCTTCTCTTCTCAAAAATCCTCCCGGAATCTTGCCAGCTGCATACATCTTCTCCTGATAGAGAACTGTCAGCGGAAAGAAATCCGTGTCTTTTGCCTCATTGGATGCTGTTGCGGTTGAAAGCACAACAGTATCTTCATAGCGGACAAGAACTGATCCGCCGGCCTGTTTGGCAATCTCACCGTTTTCTACAGTGATCGTACGGCCATGAAAATTCCAACTTTTCTTATACTTTTCCATTTCAAATCTTCTGTCTCTTTCTTCTAACCTTTAATCTTCAACTTAAATATCATAGCACAAGAAGATACGCATGGAAACAAAGAAAAAGAGAACTCTGCATTACTCAAAGTTCTCCCGGAATACAGCATTCATTCTTCCCTGCATTCAGTAACAGGTGCTAAAACAGCAATAAGATCAATATCAGTCCATATGTGACCCAATTGGCTGTATCCACCATTTTGTAGCCTTTTTCCCAATCTTCCACAGCACCGTCTTTGCATTTCTTTCCCTTTACCATGAACAACAGGCATATACTTAAACACAAGATTGCTATGATTGCATTTACCGGAAAATCAATAGTTGGAATACGTATGATGATCAATGCAGTAATTGAAAAGTACTTGGCTATATCATAATAGATTTTTTTCATTTTCATACCATTACTTCAGGCATATGCCATAACTTATTTACTTCAATTTGATGAGTTACAATTGTTATCAGATTTAGAAAAGATTTGTCTATCTGATCCCGCCTGATCCATCTCCGTTCTTATACCTTGCTATACATGTACACATAGGATTATCCTCCTTTGGTTGTGAACCTTTTACCTTGTTTCTATCTCTGATTTCACTATATGAACATGTGTTTTATATGTAAATATCCCGGGTGTTGAAATAACAGGTTTGGGTGATGAATGAAAAAGAACTCTGCATTTCACAGAGTTCTCATGAGATTATGCTTCTGTTTCCAAAGACCATGCAGGTTGCAATATGCATTTCAACAGTCATGCACTGCTATCCATAACTCTCTAAACAATCACTCCTTGAAAACAGATACGATGCATATCTGCAACATAATAAACACAGTAGCTGTCATCATTGGTAGAGACTCAATCCTGAGCATAGTAGTGATCAGGCAATATGCAAAAATCAAAATGAAGGATGCTATGACTATTTTTATATTCCGTTTCATATTTTCCCCCTTTCAGATCAATAAACTCTTGTACTAGCATATTGCCACATCAAATCATTTCCAAGATTTGCAGAAAATGAAATTCCTACTCCGGACACACCAATCGATATGCCTATTGAAGACAACCCAGATGTAACGGCATGTGAATAGGCAGCTCCAAACCCAATGACAGTTACATTTCCTTCTGCAATTGCATCATATGTTAGTGTCGCACTCGAAAAAACTCCACTTGCATCCGCAATTCCAAACTTATAAGAAACCCCAGCTCCTAGAGTAACAGAGTAGTTCGATCCGTATACTGTACCAGATGTTGGATATACAACTCTGAGAGATGAAGATGTTCTCATAAAATTCGCAGAAGAACCTGCCAATGCAGTACTAAATGTATCTGCTGATTTTACAAACGGAACACCATTCCAACGAACTGTCGCAGTAACTCTGGCTGTAGTTTTATTTGAGGAAGAATTATAACTGCGTGAGGAAAGTGAAACACTTCCTGAAACTGTTGCAGAAGCAGCAATAGTCATTTGTTCAGAACCATCATAATCCTTAATTGCGCTAATTTGGGAATCTGTATAATTGAATTGTTTCAGTTCCTCATAACTTTTACTTTGCAAAGAATAGATATATGATGGATAACTTTCTATTGAAGCCTTCAAACTTGTCACTTGTGAAACATTAGCTGTATTTGGCTTAACTAATGCTTCCTTCGATAATCTGTCATATTCATTCAACAATGACTGATATTCATTCGAACAAAACGAAACAGGATGCTGCATATCTGAAGCAGATTCTGCTTTAACAGGAGACACAATACATAAACTAAATATTGTGCACAGAATTACAGTTATCTTTTTCATGTTTTTTTCTCCTTTTTATATTACGCGGTTATCTCATTACGTCAGCGATGTCGAATCACTCATTGATTTATCCAACAAACCAGATCCATACAACTTTCAACTAATCAAATGCACTTAATTCTTTATCAAGTCAGATAAATCAACTTATGAGAAAGACCGTTAATCCATCTCCGTTCTTATACCTTGCCATACATGTACACATAGGATTATCCTCCTTTGTCTCTGATACTGTTATAGTCTTTCTTTTCCTGATTTCATCATAAGAATGAGTCTGTTCATTTTCAATATCGCGGGTGATGAAATGACAAGTTTGGGGGATGAATGAAAAAGAACTCTGCATTTCACAGAGTTCTCATGAGATTATGCTTCTGTTATGCAACCTTCGTTTTTGTTTCATCCTCCCATCTATATCAAAATAAATTGTTTCATAGTTTTTATGCATTTGTGACAGACTATGATATGTTTGGTGATGAAATTCCTTTTATGATTTCTTTAGCGTAATTTTCTTTTTCGAAAGTTCTTGTCTCTTCTTTTTGAGATCTCTTACATCATCCTGATAAATGCCTAATCTCGAACAGCATTCCAATTGTTCCTTACCAATTTTGATGATTTGTTCACAAATTATATCTCTAATCTTCATTATGCCTGACAGGTAATACCATACGTATTACCGTTCTCCTTTCCTTCATTTTTACCAAAATATCACCATTATTCTTTTTGATCAATTTAATTAATTCATCACCAATTTCACATTTATTGCCACCATGGTATGTAACAGAAATTTTACAGTTTCCCATTACTTCTTTGATTTCGATTGCCATCTCTGTATTCATAGAACAGAAAGAAATTGCTTTCATCAATAATTGCGTCAAGACCAGATACAGATCTGTTTCATCCACATCGATTATCTTTTGCAATACATATGTAATTTTCAGATGTATACCCTTATTCTCTGCTTCTTCCGCAATCACTTTTATGGCAGCAGATAATGCAGGATTATTAATTGTGGCAGATACATCAATCATTTCAATTTGCGAAGTAAGCTTTTTGGCACTCTGCTCAACCTTTTCTTTTTTCGCTCCCGTCTGCAACAGTTGTAAAAACAAGAGAACATTATGTGACAACTCATTCAGATAACGTTCCTTTTCCTTAATCGTATAATTCATCCATTCATTTTTGGAATTTTGCATTAATTTGTTCTTTTCTTTTTCGTATTCTATTTTTTCCAGCATTGTCTGATAGCTGATGATAACAATAAACAAACAAAGAAGCATTCCTGAAAGAAAACTGAGAAAAAGAAGATTACCTGTAACACCATTAAAAATCATCGAAACATAAGATTGTAAAAATACTATTCCTGCAATACATATCAAAGAAAGCATCAAATAGAATTTATTATTTTCAATATGTTCCAATTTCTTGAATTGGATAGAAAATTCATAAAAAACAATGACATGTATGAAGAACATGATCAACAGTATGATAATGCGAAATTGAGATAGTACTAAAGAAATATTGTAAAAGCCAAACAGAAAAGAGATCATGATATAAAATAAACCATTAATCAAGGCAAGCAACAAATCCGGAATAGTCGCAATAGTAAATGCTTTGGCTGGTTTCACATGCATTGAAATTGCATAAATAAAGTGGATCAATATTTCAAAGAACACATATAAACCCTCAGAAAGACCATAGTAGACATTGATATATTGAATATAAACGAAATCAATGATGGCAAGAATTGCTGTTTTTACATATGCAGAAGTTGATTTCTTCCCACTAAGTTGAAGCAGCAACATAGCAATCGCAATACTCTCAGCTAAATTGACACATGTTTCTAATATGTACATAATCAATCATCACTCTCCAGAATCAGTTTTTTGATTTCACTCATCTTTCTCTGAGAAGCTGTAAAATGTTGTTTGTTGCCCATATAAATGAAATTGCCGTTAATTCCCGTCACATACAATAAATTTACGGCTATCGAACGGGATATCAGAATAAGCTTTTCAAACCGTAGCTGATCCATTACTTTTTTCAAAGACATTTTTATCCGGATCTCATCATTTGCTTTCAAATGAATGATTGTATAGTTGTCATCAGATTCAAGATATATGATATCTTCCATCTGAACTTTTTGTTTTGATCTATCCAAACCAATCCATTCCTCAGAAAATTGTAATCTCTTAGCATATACTTTTTCAAATTTACATAACGCTTCCTTAATGTCCTGATCCAGATGACTCTTTCTGACAAAGAACATTACATCAAGGCGGAATGATTCAAAGACAAGATTTTCATGATTGGAACAAAAGACAATACAAGCATGACTATTTTGTTGTTGAATTGTTTTTGCAATTTCAAAGCCATTATTATCTAGACCCATATTGATATCGAGAAAATACAAATCATAACCAGATAATTTCTCTTCATTGAAATTCTCCGTTATTATCGTGATTTCATAGGACAATGTAGAAGAATCAGATAACCTCACTATTGCCTCTTTAACATGCTGTGCTTCTTCTTCATGATCTTCAATTATCAACACTCTGACCATAAATTGCCTCTTCAATTCTAATCTTCACAAAATGAATACATCTTTGCTCTGATAACAATTATAAATCGATTTAAAATCTCTGTTAACAAAAGAAAGCTTTGACTTCAATTTAACCAAAGCTTTCCTCTTACAGATTATGCAAAACAACTACATGTGCATTCTAATGTTTGCACACAGCAGATACACAAAACAGTCACTTCTGTTGACTCACCCGATCAGAAAGGACAAAGAACCTGTGAATCAGAAGAATACCAATCAGAGCAATGATCAGGGCAATGAAATCAAATGACAGCGCCCACATGATCATATATGTACTTACTGTCTGGCGATTTGCTGGTTCAAGACCGTCCATCCCAAATGGGAAGGAATTACCAGACAACGAACTACTATGAGAAATGATGATCACGCCTGCCAATACCAGGAAGACCCCAATCACTAGCAAGATATATCGACTATATTTATTCATAGTATTTCCTCTCTTTCTATATCCGATTTCTTATATGTCCCATCGGTTGTTCGCATCCAATGGTGTTTTCATTTACTCTCGGAAAAGCGATACGACACATATTTGTATCATGATAAACACCGTAGATACTATCAGTGTTAGAAATTCAAGTCTCAGCATAGTAGTGAGGAGGCAATATACAAAAATCAAAATGATGGATGCTACGACAATTTTAATGTTTCTTTTCATATTTTCCTTCATGACGGTGCTGCACACCGTCTCAAACATTGCTATTCTGTCTTTAGAGAGCGGACTCAGTATATATGCTCATATCTATCTGAGTCTTTTGCCATAGTGATGTCAATCAAATGGCGATTCATTTGTTGATTTATCCAACAACAGGCATAAATCTCTGTAACTTCCAATCAATCAAATAAACCAACATTTGAGATTGAATGTTAACCCATCCCCGTTCTTATACCTTGCCATACTTGTACACATAGGATGATCCTCCTTTGTTTGTGAACCATTTACATTGCTTCTATCTCTGATTTCACTATATGAACAAGTGTTTTAAATGTAAATCTCCAGGGTGTTGAAATGACATGTTCGGGGGACGAATGAAAAAGAACTCTGCATTTCACAGAGTTCTCATGAGATTATGCTTCTGTTTTCCAAAGACCATGCAGGTTGCAATATGCATACACTGCTTTGACATTTTCATTTTGTATGATCTTTGCGGCTGGTTCTTCGCCTGGATTGAGATACGCAATTCTGAATCCCTTATCTGTTTCAAAAGCAAGGAATTCAATATAATGCTCAGGAATCATCGGATGGTCTACACTGCCTACACGGGCTGTGATTTCTCCATTTTCACGGATGATGACCGGCACATGCTTTTCCTGTGCAGCATCCGTTGTGTTAGCCGTGAGTTCTGTCATCGCCTCACCACAGCACATTGTCGGTACTGGTGTGTCGTGCAATACAGCAATGACCTTGCCGCATTTGTTGCACTTGTAAAACTTCAATTCGCTCATGATTTTCCTCCTTAAGATCTCATGCAGATCTATCGTTCCATCTGTTTTCTTCGGAACGCTTAAAGCCAGTTTTTCTTTTTCGTAGTGTGAGAGCTGTTTGATTCTATACTCGTTACGCATGGCTTCCTTTTTGTCATCATAGCACTTTGCGTAGGCAATTTGTAGAGGTTTGTGCACCCGCGTGTACTTTGCCCCTTTACCATTGCAGTGTTTTGTAAAGCGTTTTTCGACATCGGTTGTCCAGCCGGTATAGTAACTGCCATCTTCACACAGCAGCATATATACCCAGGCTGTCATTCCACACTCTTGAGACTTTCTACCATCACAATGTTACGCAATCTCTTTCTCATCGCTACATCTACCAATATACCAAAGAGTATGGTAAGTGCAACGGATATGACCATGGACAGGATGGATATGCTTCTGCCAAACATGATATAGTCCATTTCTACCGTCAGCATGATCGTCCGGTGCAGCCATATGCCAAGTGGTACACCAGCAACTGCCCCACAGAATGTGAGTACATTGTTTTCCTTGTAGATATAATTCTGTACTTCCTTCTGCTGGAAGCCCAATACTTTGAGTGTAGCTATTTCCCTTTGCCTTTCAGATATGTTGACATTGATGAGATTGCCAAGGACAACAAAGGCAAGCGCCATGGAAGAAACGATAATTGTCCAGACAATGATATCCAGAGAACTGACCATTGTTTCAAAAGACTCCAATGTTCCTTCAAAGAACGTAATCGCTGTGACCGCATCATTCTGGCCAAGCTCTGCCTGTAATGCAGAAAGGGAATCACCAGTACCTTTGATGAGAATGGTTCTCTCCAATGGCTTTTCACCTGTCACAGACGCATAATACGCTTCACTCATGAAACAATAGTGATCGATATACATTTCTGTAATACCGGCAATGCGCACTTCAACAACATCACCTGTTTCATCTTCCATGCGCATCATATCCCCTGTCTTTACATCCAGGAGTTCAGAAAGCTTCTCGGAAATGATGACACCATCATCACCTAATGTTAATGGATCGTGACCCGTTCTTGTCCGTAACAGATATGCTTTAGAAAGCTGTTCATTGTCTTTAAATATCTGCGTAGTTACAGAAGTCTCTGTATCATCTTTGTCATAGACCTGGCTTGTATAGCCATAAATCATCTCAGCAGCTTCTACTTCATGGTGGTCAGCAATATCATCTTTGAGTTCTTCAGCCTGCTGGTTTGTCAACAGATCATCTACTGCAACAAAGCCATCATACTGGGTAATGACATTGTATTGTAAGTCGACCATACCAGTTACGGAGTCTCTTACACCAAAACCGGTCACAAGTAATGCGGCACATCCGGCTACACCGATGACCGTCATCACAAACCGCTTCTTGTCACGGAAAATGTTGCGGATCGTCACTTTATCTGTAAAGCTGACACGCTTCCAGATCGGTGTGATCTTTTCAATCAACATATTCTTGCCAAGCTTTGGTGACTTTGGCCGTAGCAGCTGGGCAGGTACTTCCTTCATATCTGCCTTGCATGTAAGCCATGCGGACAGCAGCATCACCGCAAGGAAGGCCACATCGGTAAGCGCTAATAATCCCCAATCCATGGTGATGACAATGTCTGGAAGAATATACATCATTTTCCATGTGTTATAGATGATGACCGGGAATGTGAATATACCAACCACAGCACCGATGATTTCACCAAGAATGGTCGCAATTGCCGCATAGATAAGATACTTGGCAGCACATTGCATCTGTGAATAGCCAAGGGCACGAAGAACACCGATTTCTGTTCTTTGTTCTTCTACTGTTCTTGCCATGGTTGTAAAGCAGACAAGTACGGCTACCATTAAGAAGAACAGCGGGAAGATTCTGCCAATGGCAGCCATCTGATCAATCGTACCGGAGAAAGAAGCTGTCGCATAATGCTGTGTACGGTCAAGCACTGTCCATTCATTTTCTTCCATTGCATCGATGTCAGCTTTGGCATCTTGTAGTTCCGCAAGGGCATCATCCAGTTCCTTCTGTCCCTTCTCCCTTTGTTCTTCCAGTTCTGCTCTGCCTTCTTCCAGCTGTACCTCAGCATCCGCAAGTTTCTGCTGATTGGTTTCTATTTCTGCCCAGCCTTCTGCCAGCTGCTGTTCACCATCCGCAAGTGTCTTGCGGTTTGCTTCAATCTCAGCCCAGCCATCTGCGATCTGTTGTCTTGCGTCCGCAATGGTAGTCTCTAATGTTACAAGACCATCCTCTGCCTGTTTGAGGTTATCATTGAGCATTGCTTTTTGTTCATTGAGTGACGCAACTGCCCTGTCAGCACATGCACTATAGATAGAAGAAAGAGACGTTTCTGCTTCATTCTTTGCACTAAGTGCATCCGAAAGAGCTGTTCCCTCTTCTTCCATTTTGTTATTCAGATACGTTTTGAATGCACTTACTGTGCAATCAGAGGACATACCGGATGTTTCAAGTGCAGTTCTTGTCTTTGTATCGATTAACCGGATCATTTCAACAGGCATATTTCCATATGACTCTGGAATGGCTTCTTTCACGGTTTCAATAACCTGCTTCTGTAATTGCAGACGGATGATTTCCAGCTCATCTGTTTCTTGTGCAATCTTAGCATCAATGTCCGCAATGATCGCATCAAAGAAAGCGTTGAGATCACCACCAGATGTACCTTCATAGGCATCTATAATCTTTAACAACGCAGTAAACTGATTGAGATAGGCACCCATGGTCATATTGTCATCCGCAAAGGACAAACCTGCCTCTACAAGCATGTCATCATAAAGAGCACTGTTATTCTCATTGATGATAACTTCACTATCGGTGACTGTTTTCTTGTTATCTGTTACCGTTGTACGTTCTTCTTCGGTAAGATATGGATCGAGATTACTTTCAATCTGGGAAAGACCATCATCAATCTGCACAAGTCCACTATCCATGGTTTCCATCGTGGAATTTAGTAAGGCAAGCAGTTCACCACAAGTCTTTGTATCCCATTCCGAATCCAGTTTTTCCAGTTCATCCAGAATGCTTTCATCCAATTCCAGATTGCCAAGGATTTCACCAAATACTGCATCTTCCGGCATTGCGGAAAGCACTTCCTGCAGAAAGACAAGCGAAGGCCGCATAAGCACAATCTGGTTTCTTTGTTCCACAAGAGAATCCCTTGTTTCAGAAAGAGAAGAAAGCTGGGTAATACCATCTTCGATCTGCACAAGGCCATCATTGATCTGGGTGATAGCATCTTCGAGCTGTTTGCGGTTAGTGGCTTCCTGTTCATTGAGCTGTTGTTCACTATCTCTTAACTGCTGCTCACCATCTATTAATTGCTGTTTGCCATCCGCTAGCTGCTGTTCACTATCCTGCAGCTGTTTGATGCCATCTTCTAATTGTGCTTTGCCATCTGCAATTTCTTTTTCCGCATCCGCAAGCTGCTTTTCCGCATCATCAATTTCTGTACGGAATGTCTCTGCCCCTTCACGGTATTCTCTGAGTCCATCGTTGTATTGTTCAAGAGCATCTTCTTTAATCGAATCGTACAGTTCATTTTCCTGGCTCTTTGCCAGTGTTTCTACTTCCTCTTTTACCTTACTGTTGTATTCTTCATATTCATCAGAAAACGTATTATAGGAAGCACCCTCTTTTGTGATGAGGTTGACTTCAAGATCATATGCAATAGAAAAAGCAGTCTCTGGTACATAGAGATATGTCATCAGCTGCTGGTTGGACAATGTGCTGTTTCCCTTTGTGAAATTCAGATAGTCTGGTGTATCCACCAGTCCGACTACCGTAAATGTATCCTCATTGAGGAAGGTGTCGAGGTCATCATCCGGACGGCTGACAGTGATCTTTGTACCTATCGGGAATACTTCAGAAAGCGCAGTTCCACTTTCTGCCAGCACTTCCTGATCATTGGCAGGCATTCTGCCTTCTACAAGCTTGAACTGGTTGATTTCCTGGTTTTCTTTATAGGAATGGATTCTTGTCACATAGGTGGCTGTACCACTTTCCGCAACAACATCCACATATTTCGAACCTTCTGCTATTTCAACATCTTCCAGTTTTTCAATGGCCTCTATGTCATTTTCATCAAAGCCATAATTGGAATAAATCTGGATGTCTCTGAGTCCATATGCATCATCATATTTGTCGACCGATGCACTCATGATGGTAGAACTCGAATAGACACCAATAAAAAAGGCAACACCTATCGCCACAATTGCGGTCATTGAAAAGAAACGGCTCTTGGTCGTTCTGATCAGACGTAAAATGTTTTTCCAGAATGTACGAGGCATTACCACTCAATCTCCGCTATATCCACAGGATGTTCATTTACTTCAGCAGAGACGATCTTTCCACTCTTGACCCGGAATACCTTGTCTCCCATTGGACATAGAGCAAGATTATGGGTGATGATGACAACGGTCATGCCATAGTTACGGCACGTGTCCTGTAACAGCTTGAGAATCTGTTTGCCTGTCACATAGTCAAGTGCACCTGTTGGTTCATCACACAAAAGGAGCTTTGGATTTTTTGCCAGAGCTCTTGCGATTGCTACTCTTTGCTGCTCTCCACCGCTGAGCTGGGATGGAAAATTATGCATTCTCTCCTTGAGACCGACCTGTTCAAGCATCGAAGCAGGATCAAATGGATCTTTGCAGATTTCTGTTGCCAGTTCCACATTCTCAAGCGCAGTCAGATTCTGTACAAGGTTATAGAATTGAAAAACAAAGCCGATGTCATAGCGCCTGTAGTCCGTCAGTTGTTTCTCATTGAGACCATCAATGCGTACACCATCCACTTCAATTTCACCACTTGTGCAGCGGTCCATACCGCCAAGAATATTCAATATGGTTGATTTACCGGCACCACTGGCACCAGCTACCACAACAAACTCGCCCTTTTCGATTTCAAAATCAATACCATCCAGGGCATGAATATCCACTTCACCGACATGGTATGTCTTTCTTACATCTCTGAATGCAATATATCCCATAAAACTATCCTGTAACACTTCTATTTTACCCGAAAGAGAAAGAAAAACCAGAAGGATATCCTTCTGGCTTTGTGAATATTATCTGAAGATTACTTACGGAGTCCAAGTCTCTGGATCAGGTCTCTGTAACGGTTGATGTCTGTTCTCTTCAGGTAGTCAAGAAGACTTCTTCTCTGACCAACCATCTTCATAAGACCACGGTTGGAAGCATAGTCTTTCTTGTTTTCCTTCATGTGAACAGTCAGGCGCTTGATCTGCTCTGTGAGCAGTGCAACCTGTACTTCAGGAGAACCTGTGTCGCCTTCCTTGCGTCCGAAATCTCTGACAATTTCAGCTACCTTTTCTTTTTCAAGCATTGTTTTTACCTCTTTCTTTCTGTCCTTTTAAACCGGGCAATACGTCGAGGTGTCGTATTTCTCAGTCCAAAAGCTTACTAACTATACCAGAAGTTCCCGCCTCATGCAATACCGAACAGGTTATTCATGAAATCATTGAACCAGATACGGAAATCGGTTGATACCATGAGACCAACCTGACAGAAAATCCATACCACATTGAGGGCAATACAGATCACAGGAATGAGTCTGCCACGCCATCCATAGTCCCAGTTCTGCTTCAATCCATAGGCAAGCAGGAACAGGGCAATGACGGAAAGAATTCCATACAGACCAACAAGCAGTGAAAACATTGTCAACAGTCCACCCAATGCATTGGCAACAGCCCCAAGCATTTCCCGGCGGCTTGCATCACGGATTGCCTTCTGCTTTTCCTCTAATGTCTTCTTTTCTTCTTTTGCCTTTCTTTCTTCCAGTGCACGTTCACTTACCTTGTGTACCTTTGCACTCTTCAGCTTTGTCTTAGCCATACATGTCCCCTTTCAATCATCCATCAGCGCAACCAGTACGCTGTTCAATATCTTCATGCCATACTTTGTCGCTCTGACATGATCATCGCTTTTTTCAAGCAATCCTTCTTCCATGAGCAGTGCACTCTTTTCCCCATAATGCACGTCAAAGCTCTCCCCTGTCAGCTGTTCATATCGTTTGAGATCAAGACCTTCCACCAGCCGCAATGACATCATGATCATCTCAAAGGCTTCATCTTCTTTTGTAAGAACAATTTCATCTTTTAACAAAGGATCATCGCAATATTCCATGATGTTTGCCGTATTGTCATAACGCTTGTGTTCTTCCTTGCCACTGGCCCCACATGACACACCATAGAAGTCTTTGTAATACCAGTAGGCTTTGTTATGCAAAGACTCGTAACCTGGCAATGCAAAGTTGCTGATTTCATACTGCCTGTAGCCATATTGTGGTAATGTTTCGACTATCCAGTCATACATATCCGCTTCAAGGTCACTGTCACATGGCTGTACGCCATGTTTTCCAAAGACGGAGTTTTCCTCAATGGTCAGCGAATAAAGAGAAATATGCTTTGGATTGAGATCGATCGCATCTTTTACACTTTTCTTTACGGAAACAAGATCCTGTCCAGGAAGACCATACATGATATCCAGTGAGATATTGGTAATGCCTGCATCATGCAAAAGACGCATCGCTTCTTTGACATCCGCAAATGTATGTCTTCTGCCAATAGCAGAAAGCAGCTTGTCATTACTTGTCTGCAATCCCATGGAAATGCGGTTGATGCCATATTTTGCAAACAGTGCAGCCTTTTCCTTTGTGAGTGTTTCCGGATTGACTTCAATCGTATATTCTTCAACTTCGCTTTGATACGGCACGAGCAGCCGCAATACCCTTTCCAGCCTTTCTTCATCCAGTGAAGAAGGTGTTCCTCCACCGATATAGATGGTTTTGAGATTCTTGGAAAAGGTACGCAGTGAGAACTCTTCTTCCAGGGCATTTAACCATCTGTCAGCTGTCTTTTCGTTATAGGCAACATGACAGAAGTCACAATAGTAACAGATACTTTTACAAAATGGCACATGGAGGTAGAGGTGCTCAGCCATTGCGCTTCCTTTCATCATCCACAGACAACACTGCCATAAAAGCTTCCTGTGGTATGACGACGGAGCCAACCGCCTTCATTCTCTTCTTTCCTTCTTTCTGCTTTTCCAGCAGTTTCTTCTTTCTGGAAATATCACCACCATAGCACTTGGCAAGGACATTCTTGCGCAATGCCTTGATGTTTGTGCGGGCTATCACCTTGCCACCAATGGCAGCCTGTACCGGTATTTCAAACTGCTGCTGGGGCAGCAGGTCCTTCAGCTTTCTTGTGATCACTGATCCACGTGCATATGCCTGTTCACGGTGCACGATAACTGAAAGCGCATCGACTGCTTCCCCATTGAGCAATATGTCCATACGCACAAGGTCATCTTCACGATAACCGATCACTTCATAGTCCAAAGAAGCATAGCCCTTTGAACATGATTTCAGTCTGTCAAAGAAATCAAAGATGATTTCAGACAGTGGCAGTTCATAGATGACATTGTTACGACCTGTATCGATGACATCCATGCCCTTATATATGCCACGTTTGTTCTGACATAGTTCCATAACACTGCCTATGTAGGCATCCGGTACCATGATTTCCGCTTTGACATATGGTTCCTCGACATGGTCAATGCGCGAAGCATCTGGCATCTTTGCCGGGTTATCGACCGGTATCATTGAGCCATCGCTGAGATAGCAGTGGTAGATAACAGAAGGTGCGGTCGCAATGAGATCAAGGTTATATTCCCTTTCGAGTCTTTCCTGGACAACATCCATATGCAGCAGACCAAGGAACCCGACACGGAAACCAAAGCCAAGAGCCTGGGAAGTTTCCGGTTCATACTGCAGGCTAGCATCATTGAGCTGCAGCTTATCCAAAGCATCATGCAGGTCCTGGTACTTTGCCGCATCACTTGGATACAAACCACAATACACCATCGGGTTCATCTTCTTATAACCGGCAAGTGGTGCACTGGCAGGACGAGCACTGTTTGTGACCGTATCACCAACACGGACATCATGAATGTCCTTGATGCTTGCGGCAAACCAGCCTACATCTCCACAGCCTAGCGTGTTCATCTTCACTTCTTTCGGGTTGCGGATACCACATTCAAGTACTTCATATTCAGAACCAGTTGCCATAAAGCGAATCTTATCTCCAACAGACAACTTGCCTTCCCGGATTCTGACCAGGGCAATAACACCACGATACGGGTCATAGAAAGAGTCAAAGACAAGGGCCTGTAATGGCGCTTCCTCATCACCTGATGGTGAAGGAATCTTATGTACAATCTGTTCCAGCACATCTTCTACATTGAGGCCTGTGCGGGCACTGATGAGTGGTGCATCATCACAATCCAGGCCGATGATGTCTTCAATTTCATGTTTTGTCATATCTGGCATGGCATTGACCATGTCAACTTTATTAATGACAGGAATGACTTCGAGGTCATTGTCCAAAGCAAGGTATGTATTGGCAAGTGTCTGTGCCTGTACACCCTGGGTGCAGTCCACCACAAGAATGGCACCTTCACATGCTGCAAGGGATCTTGATACTTCATAGCTGAAGTCAACATGACCTGGTGTATCGATGAGGTTGAAAAGATATTCCTCACCATTTTTGGCAGTATAAGAAAGCTGCACGGCATTTAGCTTTATAGTAATGCCGCGTTCTCTTTCCAGTTCCATGTCATCGAGCAGCTGTGACTTCATGTCTCTTTGCTGGACGGTATCCGTCATTTCAAGAATTCTGTCAGCCAGAGTGCTCTTGCCATGGTCAATATGTGCAATAATGCAGAAATTTCTGATATGTTCCTGATCTATCATCAATCAAATCTCTTTCCTCTCATTTCAGCAGAATAGCCATTGGCAAAGGCATCTGCTGACATTCTCTTCTTTCCTTCCATCTGTAATTCCAGCACACGGATCAAACCACCATCAGCAGCTATCTCCATAGCATGCTCTTTAAAGCCAAGTATCTCTCCTGCCGGCTTTCCAGTATCCTTTTCTTCCATGCGCACCGCATAGAACTTCACCCGTTTTCCTTCAACCACGCCATAGGGAACAGGCCAGTCAATCAATCCACGGATATGGTTATAGAGGGTATGTACCTCTTCACTTTGGAAAGATACCTTTTCCATTTCACGGGAAATGTTATGGCAGAATGTCACCCTGGTTTCATCCTGTTCAACGCCGGGCAGTTTACCATCAAGGTAGAGCGGTAAATTCTCCCTCAACAAACCGATAGAAGCTTCCAGCAACCTTGGTTCAAGTTCTGCCTCTGTTTCATCTTTTCCAATCGGTAATTCCACCTGGGCATATACCTTGCCGGCATCCATCTTCGCTGTCATTTCCATCAAAGAAACACCCGTCACTGCATCTCCATTTAATATAGCGAAGTGCATTGGAGCGCCACCCCGATATTTAGGCAGAAGACTTGGGTGAATGTTGATACAGCCAAGACGTGGATAATCCAGTATAGAAGAAGGCACGATCTGTCCATAGGCACATGTCACAATGACATCCGGCTCATAAGCAAGTACCTGATCCACTTCATCCTTCAAGTGGTCCATCTGCAGACAGGGAATACCATATTCTTCACAAAGTACCTTCACAGGTGTCTTCTCTATTTTATGTTTTCTTCCCACCGGCCGATCAGGCTGGGAGACAGCCGCAACGACAATATATTTTTCATCTAATAACATCTTCAGAATACCAACCGCAAAAGCAGGTGTTCCAAAGAATACAATTCTTTCATTTCTCATTTATACGGCCTCCTTAACGCGCATTATTATACAGGAAAAAAACAAGAAATGTGCATTATCCCGAAACGCGCGCAGTTATGCTATTTTTCATTGCATTTTAAATTTCCCTTTGTTATAATCGCTAGTGCATTTAAGAACGGAGGTGTACTCATGGCAAATATCAAGTCACAGAAAAAGCGTGCTCTGACCAATCTGAAGAGACAGAATGCCAAGGCTGGTGAAAAGAGCGCTCTCAAGACAGCGATCAAGGCAGTAAGAACAGCTGTTGACGCAAAGGATAAAGAAGCAGCTGTTGCAGCATATAACACAGCTAACAAGCTTCTGGATAAGGCAATCGTCAGCGGCATTAAGAAAAAGAACTACGTTGCTCGTCAGAAGTCCAGACTCGCTACAGCTATTAACAATATTGGCTGAGAACATTGAGAAGCAATTGCTTCTCTTTTTTTATGCAAACAAAAGGAAGTGCATCTGTACTTCCCATATATAACATATTTGTTCATCTCTTTGTGAAGCTCCGCAAGCTCTTCGGCATTAACACTCACCACTTCCAATATCTCTTCATCCGTCGCCTCTAGATCAATCATCCTGCGGGCTATTCTCAACGCCGCTTCCTTTAGTCATTGTGCAAAACCTTCTTT
>CASEPS010000019.1 GCA_949289855.1 uncultured Erysipelotrichaceae bacterium | reverse complement strand
AAATATGTGCGTTATTACAAGGAAACGCCGAAAGGAAGGAAACATATGTGCAAGGTAATGGAAAAGATTCGCAGAGATGGATACAAAGATGGTGAGAAATCTGGTGAAAAACGAGAGCGGAAAAAGATCGCGCGAAACCTGTACAAGTATGGTATGTCTATCAATGATATCATGTTGAATACTGGGGAATCTGAACAACAGATCCGCAAATGGGTAAAGGCATAAAGCAATCATGGCAGGGAATATTCCCTGCCATGTCTGTTTCTATTAATCAATCAGTCCAAAGTGATGCATTGCAAATGCTATGCCATCATCATCGATATCACGGGTGATGAAATCTGCCGCAAGCTTGACTTCCGCAAAACCATTACCCATCGCAATACCTGTCCCTGCCATCTCCAGCATTTCCAGGTCATTGTTGGAATCTCCAAAGGCATAGGTGTCTTCCATCTTTCCACCAACAAGCTTCATCAGCCTTTCAATGGCTGTACCCTTATTGACATCTACACGGGTAATTTCACCAGACCGCTTGCCAAGTGAAATGTTATAACCAGCAGTACTTGCCAGTTTCAACTGTGGGTTCATCACTGTGAGGAAGTCACTCATGATTTCTTCTGAAGGAAACCCGATATCAATCTTGAGGATTTCATCATTGCGATATTCGGTGAATGGCCGCAAACCAAGTTCTTCTACCATCTGCTCAAAAGATGGCATATGTTCATCGTGCTGGATCTGCCGCTTTCTTCTTCTGACTTCCAGTTCATTGACAAATGCCTTGTCATCACCCATCAGAGAATAACCGCCTTCTCTTTCTTCAAAAGCAAAGACAGTAGAACTCAGAATGTCATGTGGAATAGGCTGGTGGTCAATGATTTTGCCATCCATGTAAATACCACCACCATTGCAGAAAATGATACCATCTACTTCCAGATCTTTGACCGCATGCAAAGAACCAAGATGCCTGCCTGTGGCGATAAAACACTTGTTTCCCTTTGCCCTTGTCTCTTCAATTGCCTTCTTTGCGCTCGGCACAAGCCCTGTATTATGTGAATACAGTGTCCCATCAACATCAAAAAACAGATATTTCATAAATTACCTCTGTTTCATCATACCATTGTCTTGTGAAATACAGATCAGAAAAATGAAAAAAGGAAGTCACCGAGGGGGTGGTGGCTTCCCGTTGGAGAATGGTGTCTGTCATGATCAATTGACTACTACACCTGGGAGATTATGAGTCAGACTCTTTCATCTGACAAAAGCATAATAAACTGTCAATGTGACAAAACAATGTCGCTAATGTGAACATTCGATGACGTCATCAATGGATTTCTACACCATCGATGAATACATGATGCACATGGGAAGACACTTCAAATGGAGAACCTTCATAGACGACAATGTCCGCATCTTTGCCCACTTCCAGTGTTCCGACTCTGTCAGAGACACCTATATGTTTTGCCGGATTGATCGTAATGGCTTTGAGCGCTTCATATGGATCCATACCAGCCTTCACCGCAAGACCTGCACAAAGTGGCAGATATTGTTCCGGGGTGACTGGAGAATCGGTAATGATGGAAACCTGGCAGCCCTTTGCGGCAAGAATACCAGGCGTTGTCCAGGACTTGTTCTGCAGCTCAAACTTACTTGCATGGGTGAGCGTTGGACCAACTGCCATTGGAATATCTTTGTATTCCGCAAGCTTGTCCGCAATGAGATGGCCTTCTGTGCAATGTTCAAGTGTCAGCTTCAGATCAAACTCTTTTGCAATGCGGATAGCTGTGAGAATATCATTTGCCTGATGGGCGTGTACCTTCAAAGGAATTTCCTTCTTCAATACCGGAATCATCGCTTCGCATTTTGCGTTGTAAGATGGTTTCTTCAAAGGATCACCATGTGCTGCCTCTAAGCGGTCCATATAATCCTTTGCTTCATGAATCATCCTGCGGATAACAGAAGCAGTGGACATACGTGCATAATTACCCTTTTCCTTATAGACACGCTTTGGATTTTCACCAAGTGCACACTTCATGGCAATCGGATCTTTAACAATCATGTCATCCACACAAATACCATGTGTCTTGACCGCGATCCACTGTCCTCCAATCGCATTGGAAGAACCCTGTCCTGTCGCAACACAAGTCACACCAGCAAGCGCTGCCTGATGCACCGTAGGGTCCAATGGATTAAAGCTGTCAATAGCTCGCATCTGTGGTGTGCAGATATCATTCATTTCATTGTAGTCCTGTCCTTCAAAGCCAATGCCATAGCCATCCAGACCAAGATGGGCATGTGCTTCCACAAAACCAGGATATACATCTTTGCCACTTGCATCGATGATTTCTTCATCATTCAGATCATTGCCAATTTCAACAATCTTTCCCTCGTGGATGCGGATATCCGCAACATATGGTTCCTTCTGAACCATGTCATGAATCAGACCATTTTTAATTACTGTCATACTAGCCTCTTTTCTATTACCCTATTATATGCAAAAAAAGAGGGATGAGCCCTCTTTATCTTGTCCTTGCCCATGTTCTGCGGGAAAGAATCACTATAATCGGATAGATTTCCAATCTGCCTGCCAGCATATCAAATGTCATGACAAGCTTGGCAAAGTCACTGTATGCCGCAAAGTTGGAAACCGGGCCTACCGCGCCAAGACCTGGTCCGATGTTGTTAAAGGTCGCAAAGACTGCCGACAGGTTTGTTTCTACATCAAAGCCATCCAGGGAAACAAGCAGAAAGCTGATTACCGCAATGGCAACATAGATGATGAGATAGGCAGTTGTGTTGCGCACAACCTGTTCATCAATGCGCTTGTCATTGACACGGATTGCGGAAACCTCATCAGGATGCTGGGACTGGTGCAGGTTGCGGCGGAAGATCTTTCCAAGCAGTACTACACGGATAACCTTGATACCACCACCTGTAGAACCAGCACAGGCTCCAATGCACATCAATATCAGTAATATTGCTTTGGCAAATGCCGGCCACAGGTTGAAATCCGTTGTCGCATAACCGGTAGTCGAAATGATCGTACTGACCGTAAATGCTGAATGACGGATGGTTTCTTCCAACGTGCCATACAGCGGTCTGACACAGAACACAAGAGCGATGATACTGCCAAGCACAATCAGCACAAAGGCACGCAATTCCTCATCGCGGATAACATCGGTAAACTTTCTCAACAGTAACAGATAGTAAATCGAGAAGTTCACCGAGAACAGCAGCATGAATATTGTCGTCACATTCTGCAGATATGGACTATAGGAAGCAAAGGAATCCGCCTTGATGCCAAAGCCACCGGTACCTGCTGTACCAAAGGCATGACAGCAAGACTCAAACCAGTCCATACCGCCCACCATCAATAACACGATATTGATAACGGTGAGGCCAAAATAGATCTTATAGAGAATAGAAGCTGTCTGCTTCATGCGCGGTGTCATCTTGCCAACAGATGGCCCAGGTGACTCCGCTCTGAGAATATGAAGGGTGAAGCCGGAATTCTTTCCACCAAGTGGCACAATGGCCATCAGGAAGACAAGCACCCCCATACCGCCAACCCAGTGGGAGAAAGACCGCCACCAGATGAGACCCTTTGACATAGCTTCTACATCGGTAAGGATGGAAGACCCGGTTGTGGTAAAACCGGAAACCATCTCAAACAGGCAGTCCACATACGATGGAATTTCCCGTGAAAACCAAAACGGAAGACAGCCAAGCATTGACATGGCAAGCCAGGTAAAACCTGCTGTCACTAGACCATCTCTTGCATAGAATCCCTTACGGGCATTCTTTGTCACAAGCAGTAACAGTCCTGCTACAACACCAATCACCGCAAGTGTTGCAAGATATGCATATACCACTGTCATTTCATGGTAACCGATACTGATCAGCAGTGCCGGTACCATCAAAGCTGCTTCAATCAATAATGTATAGGCGATAATCCGCCAGATCATTTTCCAGTTCATCAGGCGCCTCACTCAGCAAATATATCATTGATCGTACCAATCACTTCATCCTGTGATGCCATGATGACGACCGTATCTCCCGGCTGGTAAACAGAAGAACCATCCGCAATGGAAACCTTTGCGCCATGTCTGATAGACACAAAGAGAATGTTCTTCTTCACCGGAATATCCTTCAACATTCTGCCAATGTACTTTGTATGTTCATCCACAACAAGTTCCAGTGCCTCTGCTGTTCCATCCGCAATCTTATGCACGCTGACAACGGAAGATTCACCAGATCTTTCCATAGCCCGGATATAACGCACAATGTGCATTGTCACAAGATCCTTTGGACAGACAACCGGTCCAATCGGCAGATCGTTGAGAAGCTGGATATTTTCACCACGGCTCACCTTTGTGATGGTCAGTGGCACTTTGCGCAATGCGCCATACATGGAAATGACAATGTTCATTTCATCAAGACCTGTCATGGACACAAGTGCATCATAGTCCTCAAGGTCTTCTTCATCCAGGAATGCCTGGGAACTGGCATCCCCATGGACAATACGGGAATGCGGCAGTCTGTCCGCAAGAAGCTCACACCTGTTACGGTCCTTTTCAATCAATGTTGTTGTGATATGCATCTTATCGAGCTGTTCGGCAAGATAGAAACTGACTCTGCCACCACCCGCAATCAGCACATGATGAATGTCTTTTCTGACAATACCAAGGCTGGCGAGCATATTGTGCAGCTGTTCCGGATAAGCGGTAACACTGAACTTGTCACCTGCTTTCAGGACGAATGCACCATCCGGCATGATGGTCTTCCCACCGCGTTCTACCGCACAGACAAGCACTTTGGAATGTACGAGTTTTTCCAGATCGGAAAGCTTCTTTCCATCCAGTCTTGACCCCTCTTCCACACGCAATTCCACAATCTCAATGCGGGCCTTGGCAAATGTATCTCTGTGCAATGTACCCGGCATCTTGATCAGGCTGGCAATTTCTGCAGCTGTCTGCTTCTCCGGATTGATGACAAGCGCAAGATGGAACATATTTGCCATCTGGTAGGCCTGTGCCGCATACTCCGGGTCACGGATACGGGCAATGCACTGAATAGATGGATTCAATGTAGCCGCTGTAATGCAGGCAAGCATATTGATTTCATCCGCATTCGACACGGCAATCAAAACATCAGCTTCCTTTACCCCGGCTTCCTTCAGGATTGCAAGCGAAGCACCATTACCGGCAATTGTATTAATATCATATGTACTTTGCACAGCCTCCAGCACTTCTGGCCGTTTGTCAATCAGGGTCAGATCATGACCTTCCTTAGACAACTGTGCAGTGATCGCATAGCCGATTTTACCGGCACCAACAATCAAGAGATTCATAATTTTCCTCCCAAAAAAGCACTCATTATTCTAGCATCTGTATATCTTTTTTCAACTGCTCCGGAACTTGTGAAAAAAATATCCACTTCTGACCATACGAAAAAGAAAAAGTGCGGCTCTCCACCACACCTGTAAGACTTCAAAAATCAGGGATGTTTCTTCTCTTTCCTGCTCATCCCAATGGGTAACACAATCAGCAGCAACGTCCCAATCAGCACAACATACGCCATATGTCACACCTCCTGCAACTGCAGTATAACCCATTTTCTGTATGACTTGTTTTAAGATACTCTTAAGACTTTGAAAAGTCAGTCTTCTTCCTTCTTGAGCTCATCAAAGAACGGCTCAATCAGCTTCATAAACCTGTTCCAATACGCAGGGTATGCGTCAACGCCACGATACACATATTCCTCGTCCATACTGACCGCAACCGCAAACTCCCACTCATTATTGCCACGGATTTCACGGCCATCATTGACAGGAATATATTCACGATCCCAGTCCATCAGATACAAAGATTCGAACAATGTCTTCTTCAGTTTTGTCCACTGCTTTTCATCGAGAACGCCCGCAAACTTGTTCACACCACCTTCATAGGAATCATATACCTCATAAAGGCATACATCGCCATCCTGTACAAATCGCAGGCGTACACTTCCGGAAATCACATCGCCATAGCGGAAGCGCATTCCTTTGACCGCGGTGATCATGCTTTCGCCATCATCAGACAAAGCTTCTCTTCCAAAATCATTATGACATGCATTACATGTGTAGAATGAATCATTTTCTACCGTTTCTTTACTGCCGCAATGCGGGCAGACAGGTGTTTTTGCCATAGTACAAATTCTCCCCCTTTAAACATCTGTTTCTATTCTAACAGAACAATGTTAAAACGGTGTAACCGTTTTCAATCGGTTGCCGAAAAATGTAACTGGAAGAGCTTTTGAACATCCAGTGTATTGAAATAAAGTTCCTCAAGCGGAATCCATTTGGCATTAAAAACATCCAAAACAGCCTGATTTGAGCGTTTTAATATCCTCTTTTGCTGCAAATTCTTGTCTATATCAAGAAAAACGGACAAATTGTAGTACTTTCGCAAATCCGCATGCATACTGTATGTACCTTCCACAACCGCAATATCCTTTGGTACAACCATTGTTTCTGCAGCCAGGGACATCGTACTGCAATCAAACTTCCGATAGGCAAACGGTGCCTGTTTCCACCATGACGAAAGCACTTCTTCCACCCGTTCATGATCCACATTTTCTCCCGGGGTGGCATAGCGTTCTTCCGTGCGCTGTTCAGGCCGCAAAAAGAAATCATCCATATGAAACAGATCTCCGTGCAGCGCTTCAGCTAACAATTTCCCAAATGTGGACTTGCCAGATCCACACCTTCCATCAATCGCAATCATGCATGGTCTTTTGTCACCCATGCTTTCCATAACCATTTTTATTTCCTGTTCGTACATGCCTATCTTCTAACACAGAACAAGCACAACGGCAAGAGAAAAGACCCATACGGGTCTCATCTCTTTTATTTAAGGGGATAGAATATCTCTGGCTTCTGCCAAGGGGGAAGCATCCGCCAAAGCACACTAATTTGTGCATATATAAATTAACAAAACATTCACGCAGAATTACGGTTGAATTATGGGGAATTGTGTGAAATGATCCACATTCTTTTTATTTGTTGCATAATATTGAGTAATTCACTATGATGTGCTTGAAGTGATAATGTCGGCTAATAAGGAGGCGGATTCTATGACAATAACGAAAATTCCCCTTGGACTTTCTGCAGAACAGTGGAACGCCATCATGGATGGCCTGGACAGCCACCCCTCCACGGTGAACGACTACCGGAAAATTATCAATCTTCTGCATTCGTACAAAAATGGAAAGTATCACATCATTTCCATGACCCACGAAGAAGCAAGGGACTACTTCAAAATGCTGGATGAAAGGGTAGAAGACGGTGCCTTGAGCATCAACACCTGCCACCGCTACCAGGCAACCCTCAGGGCTATTGGCAGCCGGATTGAAAACCACCCCGAGGTATTCCCGGGGTATAAAAATCCATTCTCTGGCATTTTGCACAATGAAGTACGCTCTTCCACAAAGTACACTGAAAAAACATTTGCCAAAGCAACTGACATCCGCAAGATGATCGGTGTACTTCCCGGTTTCCCAGCCGAAAAACAGCTATTGCTGGAGATGATGCTCTACCTTGGCCTTCGTCCAAAACAGGTGGAAAACATCCGGCTTTCCGACTTCACCGTCAACCCGAACAGCCCTGACAAAGAACTGATTCTGACAATTCCGGATGGACGGTATGTAGAAAAGAACAACCGGATGACAAAACCGCTGCAGGAAAGTGAACTCACAAAACTCAGAAGTACCTCTCTCAATGGCAACAGACTATGGGATGTGCAGGCTGTCTTCCGTTTTTATGCCCCCTTCAGCAACAAGCTGAAGGCAAAACACCCTGACCTTGGCAAGACAACAAATGATGCCTTCTATTTTGAAACATCACGGCATCACCCCTATACATATCGTGCATTGCACCACTTTGTACAGGAAGTCTGTATCAAGGCAGGACTTGACCCCAACGCGGTCACACCATACCAACTGAGTCTGTTTGGCAGTATCAACTCCTATCTTTTGTTCTCCATCCTGCATGATGAACAACAATTGCGCAAACGGCTCCCGAAAGCCAAAAGCCGGGATGAGCATAACCGCATTCTTGGTGAACTCCATGACGTCAATACCCGTTTTCTGCCTCTTGCCAACAATGGATGGATCGGCTGCTGGGTGATGGAATACCCACTCAGCCGTGAGAAGATCATCAACGATATCAAAGCACAGCTCGGCAGGGACTTCCTGCTGAAAGCTGTTGGTGTCGACTAAAACAAAAGCTGATCGAAATCAGCTTTTTTCATGCCTTGCCCATGCTTTTCTGAAACAATGACAACAGCCAGTCACTGTTCACAAGAGAAAACTCCTGCGGATCAAGTGAGAAATCCATATTGCTGGAAGCCATTTCTTCTTCCAGCATTGCGACCGGAATGATAAATGCCATACCGCGATCTGCTGTTCTCACATTGATCTTCATGACATCATTTTCATAGCGCTCATAATCCACCGATGTCACTTCTTCCGGCTTTCCTTTTTTGTTATCCACAAACTCTATGAAACTGTCATATTTCGCCAGTTCCACCATCACATCATCCGCCCCATCTTCAAAGACGGAAATCTTTTCCGTAAATTCCTGTACCGTCGCACACCTGCGCAGCCGGTAGCCCTGTTGTACAAGCGGTTTTGCGACAGCCTTCTTCACCACTTCAGGCACTTCCTTCTCTGAGACAAACAGCACAAATTTGTGGTAAGGATCCATATAGAGCAGGTCATTCTGCACAAGGAATTCCTTATTGCAATGTGGGCATAACTGCTGGAACACCTCACCTGAAAGGCATCTGTCCCTTAAATCCTTATCTGTTTCCGCATTGATGGAATCATAGACAGAAATTTCAAATGTCTTTCCACAATACGGACATGTATAGGTTACATCATGTGATACGCTCATCTTTAACTCCTTATCGATACCCCGGAAAATGTAATGCCATAGCGGCTGGATATTTCCCGGATCTTTTCCAGAACGGTTTCTTCCTGGTGGCTTAATGCATCGCCAACAAACAAAGCAAAAAGCCGTATGCCACCATCATATTCATACGGCAATGCCATCACCGTATCATATTCCTGATGGGAAGCTGTCTTGTCAATCAGATGTCCTTTGACAAATGGACCATCAATCGCAGAAAGAATCATGTCATATTCCACAATTTCTGTTCCTTCAATCACACCTACATAGACAATATCCGGATAGACGATATCACGAAGATTATCCAGTCGCTCATCTGTCCTCAAAAACAGCACATCTTCTTCCACATCATTTTCCTGCTTCTCGAGGAAGGCATTTCCTTTGCGGGCAATAGCTTCATCATAATCAAGAAGCCTTGCCTCACACTCCGCCACTTCTTCCATGGTAAATATCCCATAGATCTCATCCTTCTCAAGACCTCTTGTGCAATCATCCCAGGAAGGTCCAACCGAAAGCACTGCAAAGTGTACCGCTCCATCTTCTGCACAATACGCCGTACAGATGGCATAGCAGTCATCCTCATGTATGGCAATTCTGTTTTTCAGCTTATCTGTCAGTTCATCTGCCTCAATGGTCAGAAACTGATGATAGTATGCATGAAAGAGATAATCTCTGATTTTCATTAAAATACCTCATATTCAAAAGAAAAGCAGGCTGAGCCTGCCTTGTTTTCTTAGTCGTTGGAAGAACTGTTTCCCATAATTCTCAATATATACAGGAATATATTGATGAAATCAAGGTAAAGCTCAAAGGCTCCATATACGGCAAGGTTTCCTGTCAATGTTGCATCACCTGCACTCTGGTAATAGAAGGCACGGATCCTCTGCATATCCCATGCGGTAAGGCCAAGGAATAATGCGACACCAACATAAGATATCAACATAGAATTGCCAATGGCAGGGATGAACATACCAAGCAGGGTGATCAGCACAAGGGCAAACAATCCACCCATCAGAAGTCCGGAGAACTTCGACATGTCCACATTTGTGAAATGTCCAATGACTGCACAGCTGATGAACATCACTGCCGCAAAGGCAAATGCGGTAAACACTGTCGTAACTCCAAATGCCAGTGGCAGAAACGAGAATGTCACACCGGTAATGGCAGAATAGATATAGAATAACATTCTTGTCTTACCGACAGATCTTGTCGCAATTCCCTTGCCCATTGCAAAACAGATGCCAAGCTGTACAAAGAGACTCACAATGGAAATAACATTGTAGAATCTTGCAAAAATCTGTGCGAAGATACCACCTGATATCAGGCTGTAGTAACCAAGACCGGCAACTAGTGCGGTAATCGCAAGACCACTGCCCATGACGCCAAACACCTTTGTCATATACTGCTGCAGAGTCTGCTCACCGGAATAAACTCTGTTATAGTTGTAACTTTCCATAATACTCACTCTCCTTCAGTGATACTTATAGTTTATCCTATCCACAATTGATGTCAAATAGACAGCCTTCTTTTCAGCATCCTATAGCTCATTATTCAGCATTTGTTCACATGGCACACAAAGATAGCCATCCGGTTCAAGGTCCATCCTTCTTTCTGCTGGTTTTGCCATACCACAATACACAAGCACTATGGCAAGAACGATCAGTATAATCATCGCCACAACAAGGATGGAACGATGTTTGTCTGCTTTTGTACCTTCTTCTACTACCACTTCCCTGTGGTATCCACATTCAGAACAAAAGACATATGACGCATCCATATGTGCCCCACAAACAGGACAGACCCACTCCGCATGGGCCCATGTTTCTATGGTACGGATGACCGTTTCATCCGGATAGACGTAGGCAAAAGGACCATTCACTGTAGAAAGAATGATTTTATTGTTCATAAGATGTACACCCTGCACATCAATTCTTCTCACAATCACCGGAAGTTTTGATACATAGATGAGAAAGTTCTCCGAAATGGCAAGGTCCTTACCCACCGCATGAAACTGTTCCTGGTTGAACAAGGCAGCGCTGCAGGCTCTTGCAAGAACATCATTGATCTTGTATCTGTGATACAGATGCAATATCAGTAACAATACACCGCCTGGCACAAAAAAGATGATGACAAGCATACCCCATGCCATCCAGTCATAAATATAGGTTGTGCTTTCCGCAACCCACATCACAAGGGAAGAAAGCATTGCCGCAACAAACAGCCACATGATAGTGGCATAGCCATCATGTATAGCTGCTGATTTATGCAGTCTTTTGATGTTCGTCATCATACCACCCCTCAATCTTCCGCAACATTCTCTCTTTTTCTTCATCTGATAGCACATTAAACCAGTGCACTGGCATCTGGTGGTTCAGCCATGTATATTGCCGCTTGGCAAACTGATGGCTGTGTTTCTTGATCGTTTCCCGTACTTCTTCAAGTGTTGCTGTGCCTTCAAAATACGGTTTCCATTCCTTGTAGCCAATACCCTGCATCGGCTGATCCGCAAAGGTCACACCCTGACCAAGAAGGTTCCTTATTTCCTCTTCAAGTCCTTCTTCAAACATGCCATCCACCCGCCTGTCAATCCGGGCATATAACAGTTCTCTTTCCATCGTACAACCAGCAATGAACATATCATAGACAGGTTCATGTTTCTGTTCCTCATGGATGGAAGACTGCTTTTTCCCGGTCGTGCGGATGATGGTCAATGACCTGAGAAGCCTTCTGCGATTATGGGGATGTACCTTTTCGGACTGCTTTTCATCCAGTACATGTAACATATGCCACAGTTCATCATTACTATACCGTTCCAGTTCTGCATCTATCCTTTCCCCTGCTTCACTGCTGAAATCGTAATCATAGAGGCAGGCTTTGAGATATAGACCTGTTCCCCCACAGATGATGGGCAACTTGTCTGTTGTTTCAATGACATCCCTTGCCATCTTCTGGAAATCCGCCACACTATAGGCCATATGGGCATCTTTCACATCGAGAAGATAATGTGGTATACCCTGCTTCTCACGATCGGTTATTTTCCCTGAACCTATATCAAACCCACGATATACCTGGATGGAATCCCCACTGATGACAATACCATCCAGCCTCTTTGCCGCGTCAATGGCAAATGCACTTTTCCCGGAAGCTGTCGGTCCGGCAATCACAAGTACCTTTTTCATAAGAAATTCCTGGCAAGTGTTCTTTCATCCAATATTGCCACAAGTGGTTTGCCATCGGGTGCAGTCCATGGATTATCACATTGGGCAAGACTTTCCACAAGCACCTCAAGCGCTTGGATATCCATTTCCCGTACCGCCTTTCTTGTTGCACTATAGGTTCTGGCAATCAGCCTTTGAAATGCCATCTTCTCTTTTGTCTCTTTCTTGTCCTGCAGGAAACTATCCACCATATCTGTGAGAATTTCTACTTCATTGCCATCTTTCATCCAGCATGGAATTTCATGGACAACAAGGGTATCTTCACCAAATGGTTCAAAGTGCACACCCATGCCACCTGTCGCAGCATTGAGCTCATCCAGCCTTTCAAGAGCCCCCGTTGCAGCATGAATGGTAATCGGGACAAGACATTGCATGGTCGCATGATTGTTCTCCATTTCCTTTAACAGACTCTCATAAGCAGTACGCTGCATCACCCTTTTCATATCCAATAACATGAGCCCTGCCTCACACTCGGCCACAATGTACGATGTATGAATCTGCCCAAGAATATGACAGGCAGGAAATGGTACTTTCTCTTCCTGTACTTCTTCCTTTTTGTCTTCTTTCTTCTCTTCCTTTTCCTTCCAGAGAGACGCAAGCAATTGTTCATCACTCACTTCTTCTGTATAGGCTGGCTCTTTTTCTTCAATATGAGCCGGCGCCATTTCTTCCTTCGTAAAAGAAACCGGCTGATAATAAACTGGCTTAACAGCTTCTGGTTCTGCCTTTTTGACAACCGGTGTCTTTCTCAACAGCTTTGAAATATTATCCACAAGCAGATAATCCAATTGTCTTTCCTTGGACAGGCGCACCTCCCACTTTCCCGGATGGACATTGACATCGAGAATATGGGGATCCATGGTAATGTGAAGTACACACATCGGATATCTGCCCTGTGCGAGCATTCCGCTGTACCCTTCCTGCACAGCCCGGTAGAGACGGCTGTCCTTTACCATTCTGCCATTGAGAAACACATGGATGAAGTTGCGGTTTGCCCGGTTGAACACCGGTGAGATGAGATAGCCATCCACCGTATAGTCATAGTCTGAAAACTGTGCCCGGATGGCACTTTCAGCAGGCTGACGGCCATAGACCTGATAAATCACTTCCAGGAGGTTGTTATTGCCATTTGTACGGAATGTTTCCCTGCCATCTGTAAACAGACGGAAGGCAATCTCCGGGTGGGAGAGGGCAAAACTGCTGATAACATTCTGGATGAGAGATGCTTCATAAGAAGCAGAGCGCAAATGCTTGAGTCTTGCCGGTGTCCTGTAGAACAAACCCTCCACCGTAATCTTTGTGCCATTAGGGCAGGCAGAAGGCTCATAAACAACCTCTTTGCCATATTCCATGACAACCTTTGTGGAAGCTTCTCCATCACTTGTATACATGGTCAGTTTTGAAACAGAGGCAATCGAAGGCAATGCTTCTCCACGAAAGCCAAGGGTATGAATATTCCATAAATCATTCTGTTCATGGATCTTGCTTGTCGCATGGCGCAGAAAGGCATTGCGGGCATCCTCTGCATCCATGCCACAGCCATTATCTTCCACACTGAGGGCATCTATGCCACCACCTGTAATATTGACAATAATTCTTGTACTGCCGGCATCAATGGCATTTTCGACAAGTTCCTTGACAACACCCATCGGTCTTTCCACCACTTCTCCGGCAGCGATCATATTCGCTATCTGTGAACTTAATTGTTGTATTCTGCTCATACCAGATATTGTAAACCATCCGTAACGATTTTTCTTTTTCTTTTGACGCATGTATAATGACACCGGAGAAACAAACCATGCATATCAAAGAAGAATACCGCAAGGAAACAGTCATAAAGAAATCACGGTTTATCGCCATTGTCAAAACAACAAGAACCGAAGAAGAAGCACGTAACTTCATCTTCGATATCCGCAAGGAATTCCATGATGCAAGTCATGTATGCACTGCCTATTGTATTGGTGAGCACCAGGAAATCCAGCGTTCAAGCGACAATGGAGAACCTGCCGGTACGGCTGGTGTACCAATTCTTGAAGCCATTAAAAAAAGTGGTCTCGATGATGTGACATGTTGTGTTGTGCGTTACTTTGGGGGTATCAAACTTGGCGCAGGTGGTCTGATACGTGCCTATGGCGGAAGTGCAACAGAAGCACTTTCCACATGTGCAAAGACCGAAGACTGTTCTGTCTATGTATATGAAATCCGCTACCCGTATACAATGCAGGGAACATTGGAAACATGGCTGAGAAAGAATACCACCATCCGTGACATGTTATATGATGAAGCCATTACGGTTCTTGTGGAAACCGAAGACAGCAGCTTCAAAGAAAAGGTCATGGATCTCACCCGCGGTGCTGTTGAACCGGTATTTCTGCGCACGACAATTGTAGAAAAAGACATTTAGCTTTTTGGCACAAAGGCAATATTGAGGTCAATGCCGCCTGGTATGCCATTGGCATTTCCACTTTCGGAATATTGCCACATAGTGAACGCATATGGATAATCCGGCAATGATGCATAGTGGGCAACCCATAGCGGATAGTCCGTCAATACATAGGCATTAAACAAATTCATATATGTATACGCGCTGGCATAGAGCATTCCCTCATAGCCGGCGTTTTTAATTGTTTCAAGAAAGGCAATGGCATTTTCTGTCCTCTCACTTTGGGAAAGGTTGTTCGTACGTGCACCAATACCAGGACTATATTCTTCAAAGTCATAAACAACAGGTAAGGAAATGTCATAACCATGCATCAGATCAAGCACAAACTCTGCTTCTTCAACCGCTTCTTCAACACTCACCGCCTGAGAGAAAAAATAGACACCCAGTGAGATACCAAGGTTTCCAGCCCCTTCCATATTTGTGCGGAAGTACGCATCCTCATGCAGGATGCCTTCTGTATAGCCACGATATCCTGCCCGGATATAGGCAAACTGTACACCAGCATTTTTCATCACATGCCAATCCACAGCCTTATTATGTTCGGAAACATCAATACCAAATTGGGATGTATAGTTTTCATCTTCATAATGCGCAATGCCATTTTCAAAAGACAGAAGAGACAAATCATAGTCATGGTATGGAAGCTCTGCCACCTCCTCAACCTGCACAACGGGAGCTTCTTTCCCTTTTGTAAGACAGGAAACAAGTCCCACCGCAAGACATGATATGAGGAGTATCAAAACTGCGGGATACAGAGATTTTCTGAGTCGGCGACGTCTTCTTTTTCTTCTGGACATGTCTTCATTATACCTCAAAAAAGAAAACCCTGTGGGACACACAGGGTATATGCTTCAATCAGCGGTTGACTTCAAGAAGCTTGCGGTGCAGCTCATCCTCAATGCGGGTGAGTTCCTTCTCTGCTTCTTCACGCTTCTGATGACCCTCTTTCTGGATGTTGAGCACTTCATCAAGCGTAGCAATCAGTTCCTGGTTTGTATGCTGCAATGTTTCAAGATCCACAATACCTCTGTCGGATTCCTTTGCAGTATCCACGGTAGCCTGGTGGAGTGTTTCCGCATTTTTACGCAGCAGATCATTTGTCATATCCGTAACTGCCCGCTGTGCTTCCATGGCTTCCTTGGAATGAGAAACGCCAAGGGCAAGAACCATCTGGTTCTTCCAGAGTGGAATGGTGTTGACAAGTGTAGACTGAATCTTTTCTGTCATCAATGTGTCATTGTTCTGCACAAGGCGGATCTGTGGCGCCATCTGGATGGAAACCTGTCTTGTCAGTTCCAGGTCATAGAGCTTCTTCTCAAATCTGTCACATGCATTCTGCAGGTCATTCGCTGCCTGGGCATCTTCAGCAAGTTCTGTTTCCTGTGCCTTTGCCTTGGCTGCTGGCAGGTCCTTGTCATAGACTTCCTTGAGTTTCTTCTTGCCGGCAATGATATACATCGTCAGCTCTTTTGTATTCACCTGGTTTCTTTCATAAAGCTGATCAAGCAGGGCAATATCCTTTAACAGGCGGATCTGGTGTTCTTCCAGAACATCCGCAATCTTGTCGATATTGACTTCAGTCTTCTCATACTTTGCCTTCATGGCTTCTACTTTATTACCCGCCTTTTTGAAGATGCCAAAGATACCCTTATCCTCTTCTTCATCAAAGCCTTTGAGTTCTGTCACAAGATTTGTGAGCAATGTGCCCACTTCACCAAGATCTTTTGTCCTTACATTATCCAGGGCCGTATCAGAAAAATCCGAAATCTTCTTCTGGGCCTGTGAACCATATTGCAAAACAATGTTGGACTGGGTAATGTCAATCTTCTTGGCAAAGTCTTCCACCATCTTCTTCTCCGCATCGTTCAGCTTTACTTCTTCATACACATCTTCTGGTGTTGCTGGTTTTTCTTCAACAGGCGCTTCTTCCTTCTCTTCCTGTACACCATCCAGAGAAAGGGTAATACCTGACGCAGCTTCTGTTTCTACTGCTGCCTTCTTCTCATTTTCGCTCATAGCATTGTCTCCTCAAAAAATAGTTCTAACATGAGTATAGCACATCGTGATGAGATGTTTTCTCTTAAGTCATCGTCCATGACGATGATTTTCAACTTTTGTTCATGCCTTGTACATACCGCAAGAACCATTTCTTCTACTCTTTTCACATGCATACATACTGGAACAGATTGACCATGGTCTATGACACAGCCATCCACTGCTGTATCAATTTCCACCAGTGAAGTACGTATGCCACTTCCCGTCATCTTGAGATAGGCTTCTTTGGCTGTCCAGATGCGCATAAACATTTCATCCGGATCTATACTTTGTATAACCTCCGCCTGTTCTCCAATGGAAAACCTTCGTTCCATAACCTTCTTTGGATATGGGCGTATTTCTTCTATATCGACACCAATTTCTTCCTCACTTACAGCAAGGGCTGCATATGTCCCACTATGTGACAAAGAGAAGTGCAGGCCTTCCACATATGGTTTTCCATCCGGGGCAGTTTTTACATCATTCAACGTCTTCCTGTGTTGTAAAAGATAGTTCTTTAACAAAAGAGAAGAGGCAATACTGCGTTTCTTGTCCTCTTCCCGCTTCATCCCTGCAATGCGCATAAGACGGTCTTTGCCCAGCCCATAGTGTTCCATATGGGCGGTGTCGATGTGTTCAATTGATAAAAGATAAACAGTACTCATCAGAACTTTTCGTGACGCATGGAAGGTACAACTCTTCTGATAATGGTCATCACAAGCTTGCAGACGATGATGATGGCAACAATGCCAAGGCCAATATCAATATACTTCTTCCATGCATAGTCTGTTGTATGGGAAAAGAAGGAAGTGAAGGAAAGGTCATCCGCCACACGGGCACGGGCGTGGTCGGTAAAGGCTGATGAAATATCATGGCGTTTGTTGCCGTTGCGGCTGAAGGTAGAAACATAGTCTTCAATGGCACTGCCGATCGTAATCTCTTTTCCACTTCGTTCCTTGAGGAAATCATCTTCCACAAGACCTGTGATTTCTGTTCCCTTTTCACTATAGAAAGCAATCGCAAGCTGTCCATTAGTCACATCCTGCACCTTGAGCAGACGGCGGGCTGCTTCCTTTGTCATCACGACCGGATAGAGCATATCATCGCTGAAATTTGCCCAATAGCCTGGTATTTCCTGCACACGGATAGAACTGATACGGTTATATGGCATACGGGAATCCTGATAATGGTATTGCATATTGCCAAAGACAAACCGGTAAGCAGGGTTAACACTGCCAAGGGTATGGTCTGTTTCACAAAGGGTGACAAGATCTGCCCCACGCATATATGTACCAATCAGCCTGTCATCTTCTTTTGTCTTTCCTAACTGCATCATATCCGCAATATCACGGTTTGTGATATCACCACGGACAATTTCCCTATGGAATGTATCGCGGGGAAGAATACTGATGGCATTTGTATTGCCACCTTCCTGCATATTCCATGCACTGGCAATCGCATCTGCCGCAAAGCTTTCCGTACCACTCACATTGCCACTTTCATATGTATAATCAGAAGGTTTGCCAAGACTGTGATCAGTGTGGGCAATGACCGTATTTTCCTTCATATCTCTTTCATTGAGCTTGTCGTTGCGCTTCTTCTGCAAAGACTGAATGGACTTTCCAATTGCCTCATCACCTTCTGTTTCTGCACTGCCTTCAACAATGGTATGCATCAGTAATTGGTTTGTCTTTGGATCAATGTCCATCACCCCAAGCTTTGTGCCAAAAGCACCACTGGACACAATCCATGTATCATCCACCTGTTGAGCAGATGACAATTCATCCACTGACTCAGCAGTAATAACAAGATCTATGCCATCACTTGCTTTAACAAGATTTTGTGCTGCACGGGTATCACTGCCTTCTTTCATCATATCGTGGTACAGACAGATGATATAATCTGCCCCTTCATTCTGCAGTTTTGTGACAGCTTCATCCGCTGCTTCACTATCATGTTTTACCTGGTACCTGTCATCTTCATCAAGGTAGTCCAGCACTGCATCAGAAACGACGCCAAAGACACCTACTTTGACACCTTCCACTTCAAAGATCTTTGTAGTTTCTATGCCTTCCGCATCAAACCACGAAGCAACAGCAGCTGGTCCTTCTCCAACACTGCCAATACTTTTCAGCATCGCATCATAGCCATAGATGAATTCCTCATCCCCAGGTGTATAGGCATCATATCCCATTTCCTTCATGAGCTGTAACGAAGGATTTTCATCAAATATCACATCATAAGAGGAACCTGCAGAAAAACCACCCGCATCAAGCAAAAGACTGTTTTCTGTTTCATATTCTTTGATGAGTGTGGCAAGTTTTGCATAACCACCTGTGGAAACATACGTTTCATTTTCCACGTCATATGATTCTGTTGGATCAATCATCGCATTGAGGTCGCCCGTAAAAAGAATGCGCAAGGAAGGTGTAGTTTCTTCTGCTTTGACAGGCATAGAAACAGGAATTGTCAGTAATGCCACCAGTGTGGCTGTTATTGTTTTCAATGTGCACTTCATACGTTTCAATTTTACCAGATGATTGACAATAGAGAACTTTAAGATGTACCAGAATATGAAAAAGCCAGGCATAATACCCAGCTTTTTCCAAAAGGGGAATAAAGATTGTCAGTAATTACTGGCAGAGTTTTTTGAACTCATCTGCAACAAACTGTACCTGTGTACCAACGACTACCTGAACAGCGTTCTTGCCAGGTCTGATGACACCAGCAACACCTGCAGACTTGATCTTAGCTTCATCAACCTGTGTGTAGTCCTTGATTTCAAGGCGGAGTCTTGTAATGCAGTTATCGACAGAAGTGACGTTTTCCTTACCACCAAGACCTTCAAGAATGATTCTTGCGACTTCTGTGTAGTTGTTGTTGGAAAGTGTCAGATTCTTTTCAGCTTCTGTATCCTCTTCTTCTCTACCTGGCGTTGTCAGGTTGAACTTTGTGATAGCAAAGTAGAACACGAGATAGAAGACAACGAATGCAGCAATACCAAGAGGAATGATCATCCATGTATTCTGAGCAGCCGGCAGGGATGCGGAGAATACAAGGTCCGTAGCACCAGCGGAGAACATGAAGCCGGCACGGAAACCAACATAGTATGTAATGACTGTAAAGATGCCATACAGTGCTGCATAAACGACATAGAGCGGGAAGCACAGGAACATGAAACCGAATTCGAATGGTTCTGTGACACCGCAGACAAATGCGCAGATTGCAGCGGAAGTAACAAGACCAATAGCAGCCTTCTTGTTCTTTGCGGCCTTAACCATTGCAAGAGCAGCACCGGCAATACCGAACATCATGCAAGGGAAGAAGCCGGACATGTACATACCAAGGCTCCAGCCTACATCTGCACTTGTCATACCATTCCAGAAGTTTGTGAGGTCACCAAGACCGATGGTATCAAACCAGAATACGTTGTTGAGCGCATGGTGGAGACCTGTCGGGATGAGGAGTCTGTTGAAGAATGCATAGAGACCTGCACCAAATCCACCCATACTTTCAATCGCGTCACCAAGAGCAACCAGTGCATTGAAGATAACAGGCCAAGCGAACAGAAGAATAACGGAAACAACGATGGAAACAAGACCAGTGACGATGGAGACACATCTCTTGCCACTGAAGAATGCGAGCCAGTCAGGCATACGTGTGTTCTTGAACTTGTTGTAGCATGTTGAACCGATGATAGCAGCGAGAATACCGATGAAGGCATTACCTGCAGTCTTCTGGAATGCGATGTAAGTAGATGTGCCTTCTGTGAGGTTCATGAATGGAAGCGCACTGACTACACCAACACTCAACAGCTGTGTGATGACAAGGTAAGATACAAGACCTGCAAGAGCAGCTGTACCATCATGGTCATCAGCAAGACCAACAGCAGCACCGACTGCAAACAGCCATGCCATGTTGTCGATCAAAGCACCACCAGCCTTGATTAGAATGAAACCGGCTGTATATGCAAAACCGGTTGTCGCACCCTGCGCACCCATTGCAGCAGGAGCAAGAGCGTAACCGATACCCATCAGGATACCGCAGATAGGAAGCGCAGCAACTGGCAGCATCAGTGCCTTGCCGAGCTTCTGTAAGAATTTCATCATACTTTAAAATCCTCCTCTATAATGAAATTTCATATTCTTTGAGACCACACCCCATGTGGTCCGGAAGCCTTATTTTTCTTTAACTGTCACAAGATCATTTCCTGCAACAGCAGTACATGGCGCACTGCTTTCAACAGACGCAAAGTCACCGGTATTTGTGACAACCATCATCACGGTTGGATCATAGCCGGCAGCCTTGATCGCATCGAGGTCCGCGGTCAGTAACAGATCGCCACGCTTTACCATGTCTCCCTGTTTCACATGGGCTGTGAAGCCATTTCCCTTGAGATTGACCGTATCAATGCCCACATGCAGTAATACTTCAATACCATCTGCTGAAGTGATGCCAACCGCATGCAATGTGTTGAACAACATAGTTATTGTTCCATCACATGGTGAAACGATCTTTCCATCCGCTGGCACAACCGCTGCACCTTTACCTAACATCTCAGCAGAGAATGTCGGATCATTGACCTCTGTCATCTTTACCGCATTCCCATTGCATGGAGAAGCCAGTGTGTGTGCTGCAACCTTCTTCTTGAGAAAATTGAACATCTTTCACTCCTTTCTACCGGACGCCCGGTGAATATGTATCGTCAGATATATCATTTCTTCTTCTGCTATGCGCGTACCGCATGTCTGTTCGATATAATCTGCTACAAGACAGCTTGCATGATATTCCTTTGGACAACTCTTGCGGATTGAATCCGAAAGTTCCATCAGCGTCTCTGCAGAGGTTTCCTTGCGGTACACCCTCTGCAAGAGGAATTTGATATGTGTCGCAAACCGTTCATAAGCAAGTGAGCTTTCATCAAACGTAATACCAAGATCACTTTCCACAATAGAAATGATCTGCCTCATCTGCTGGGGAAAATTCATCGCCTGATGAATTTCCGTACCATATTCCGCATTCACAAAGTGTAATGCAATAAAACCTGCTTCATCATCCCCAAGATGTACACCAAACCTCTGGTTGATGAGATCTACCGCATAGCTGCCAAGCAGATATTCCTGTTTATAGAAACTCTTGATTTCAAATAGCAAGGCATTTTCCAGCAGGATGTTCTGTTTGCTGCGCTCAATGGCAAAGCTGATGTGGTCAGTCAATGTTACATACAGCATTGGATTGAGCTTTACATTGAGAACCTGTTTGGCATGGGTGATGATTTCATCAGCGATTGCCAGATGATCTGCCGGTATTTTCTCCAACAGTTCCATGAACTGTTCAAACTGTGTTGTATTGTCAAGACGGAAGATCTTCTCTGCACGGCTTTCATCGACTTCAGCACCAGGTTTCTGTTTAAAGCCAATACCACGTCCCATAACAACAATTTCTCTTCCGGCACTGTCATGTGTAGAAATAATGTTGTTATTGATCACCTTTTCTATGATCATATGACTCCCCCTCTCTTCACAAAATAAAAACCAGATATGTGAACAAAAAATACATGTCCACAAAATCTGGTTTTGCCTTCTTCAGTAACAACCCATTCTTCGTTGAGCGCTTACATTTTCACATGAGTAATATGGAATGTCAATAGCCGATTTAACATTTGTTGCGTGTTTTTGCCAGTAATTTCCTTTTGGATCAGAAAAAAGAGGTAGTGAAACACATGGTTTCACACACCTCTTTCATCATTAGTTATTTTCCTGCAACTTGCGCAGCTGAGAGAGAATTGTATCATTCGGATTGTATGTGTATTCAGACTCGCCGCCGTTCAGGACTTCATCAGGCAGTTTCTGTGCTGTGACTGCAGCCAGTTCAGCATTGCGCTCTTCACGCGCCTGCTTCAGCTGGGCAGCACGGGCATTGATTCTGCGGGATGTCTCACGGTTGAAGTTACGTCCGGTACCAGCCGGAATGAGCTTACCGATGATGACATTTTCCTTAAGACCTTCAAGGTGGTCAATCTTGCCCTTGACAGCAGCTTCGGTGAGAACTCTTGTTGTTTCCTGGAAGGAAGCAGCAGAGAGGAAGGAATCGGTTTCGACTGCAGACTTGGAAATACCAAGGAGAATCGGACCAAACTTCGCTGGTGTCTTGCCTTCATCGAGCAGGTTCTCGTTGATGGCATTCATATGTGCAAGTGACAATGTCTGACCAGCAGAGAGACCAGAATCATTTCCTTCAAGGACAATGACCTTCTTCAGCATCTGCTTGATCATAACTTCAAGGTGCTTATCGGAAATATCGATGGACTGTGTGGAATAAACCTTCTTGACTTCCTTGAGGATGTATTCCTGTACAGCTCTTACACCAGCAACTTCGAGCAGTTCCTTTGGCGCAATCTGACCTTCTGTCAGCTTGTCACCGGCATGGACTCTGGCACCGACTTTGATCCACTGACGGATAGTCTGGGAAAGGTCGCACTTATGTTCGATGCTTTCCTTTTCACCTGTAACAGTGATGATCATACCGGTATTGCCTTCCTGCTCACGGATGTCTGTGATTTCACCATCGATCTTGGCAATAACCGCAACACCCTTTGGTGTACGTGCTTCGAAGAGTTCTTCTACACGAGGGAGACCCTGTGTAATATCTCCATTCTGTGTCGCAACACCACCGGTGTGGAAGTTTCTCATGGTCAGCTGTGTACCAGGTTCACCAATCGCCTGAGCAGCCATGATACCAACTGCTTCACCTTCTTCAACAAGGTTGCCTGTTGCCATGTTACGGCCATAGCACTTACGGCAGATACCCCTTGTGGATTCACATGTGAATACATTGCGGATATATGCTTCTTTGACACCCGCATCTACACACTTCTGTGCCAGTTCATCGGTGATATATTCATCCGCATCAACGATCACTTCACCAGTATTTGGATCGGTGATTGGCTGCTGGGTATAACGACCGACAATTCTGTCATAGAGCTTTTCGATGATGGAGTTGTTCTTCTTATCGACGATATCGGAAACAAGATAGCCTCTTTCTGTACCACAGTCGTCTTCAGCGATGATGACTTCCTGAGCAACATCGACAAGTCTTCTTGTGAGGTAACCAGACTCAGCTGTCTTAAGGGCGGTATCGGTAAGACCTTTACGTACACCATGGGTGGAAATAAAGAACTCAGATACGCTCATACCTTCACGGAAGCAGGACTTGATCGGGACTTCGATGATAGATGGCTGGTATTCCTTCTTGGACTTGGACTGTGTCGGACGGGCCATAAGACCACGCATACCGGCAAGCTGGGTAAAGTGGTTCTTGTTACCACGGGCACCAGATACAGCCATCATGTTAATCGGGTTCATACGAGGCAGGGATTCCATCAGTGTATCACCGACTTTATCCTTGACACCTGCCCAGAGTTCCTGATAAGCACGATCCCATTCCTGCATTGTGAGAAGACCTCGGTCTCTCAGCATATTGAGTTCATCAGCCTTCTTCTGACCTTCTTCGACCATTTCATCCTTGTGTGGAGCGACCTTGATATCGCTGAGCGATACGGTCATACCAGCAAGTGTGGAATAGAGATATCCCATATCCTTGAGGGCATCGAGAATATCACTTGTACCATTGATGTTGTACTTGTCGAACACTGCCGCAATGAGGTTTCCAAGGTCCTTCTTCTTGAATTCACCATGGACTTTGCGGGAGATGATTTCCTTTTTGATGTCTGTGCCCATTGGAACAAAGTCATCATCCGGTGTCACCTTGAGGTTGCTGGAAGTGGTTTCGTTGATATATGGGAAGTCTGCCGGCAGAACGCTGTTGAAGATAATCTTACCAACAGAAGTCAAGAGATAACAGCTGTTCTGGTAATCCGTGAAGCATGTTTTGCCAACAGTATTTGCAGGTAATGCAATTCTGCTGTGCAGGTGGACTACACCTGTCTGATATGCCATCAGTACTTCATCCGGATTCTTGAAGACATGGGCTTCATTGTCACCATACTGTCTCCATCTTGCACTTTCCGCATGTTCACCCATTGCTTCAAGGGCATCAGCCTTGGCATAGAACTCTTCTGCTGTTTCTTCCATGTTGAGATAGAAGTTACCAAGCACAAGGTCCTGACCTGGGGTAACGATCGGTTTACCATCCTTAGGACCAAGGATGTTGTTGGAACCAAGCATCAGGATTTCTGTCTCAGCTCTTGCCATCTCACTGAGTGGAAGATGGACAGCCATCTGGTCACCGTCGAAGTCCGCATTGAATGCCGGGCAGACGAGCGGATGGACACGGATTGCTCTTCCTTCAACAAGAATCGGGAAGAATGCCTGGATACCAAGTCTGTGCAGTGTAGGTGCACGGTTCAGGAATACAGGGTGGTCAGCAATGACCTTTTCCACAACGTCCCATACGCGTGGATCCTGTTTGTTGATGAGTTTTTCAGCAGTCTTTGGATTGGAAGCAATCTGTTCATTGACAAGCTCATTGATAACAAATGGCTTGTAGAGCTGGATTGCCATTTCCTTTGGCAGACCGCACTGCCACATCTTGAGATATGGACCGATGGCGATAACGGAACGACCAGAGAAGTCGACACGCTTACCGAGAAGGTTCTGACGGAAACGTCCCTGCTTACCCTTGAGGGCATGGGAAAGTGACTTCAGGGCTCTGCCACCAGCACCGGTAATCGGCTTGGAACGACGGCCGTTATCAATCAAAGCATCGACAGCTTCCTGCAACATACGCTTTTCGTTCTGGACGATGATAGCAGGTGTACCAAGTTCCAGAAGCTTCTTGAGACGGTTGTTACGGGTGATGACACGACGATAGAGGTCGTTGAGATCACTTGTTGCAAAACGTCCACCATCCAGCTGTAACATCGGACGAAGATCCGGTGGAATAACTGGCAGTACAGTGAGTACCATCCATTCCGGCTTGTTGTCAGAATGGAGGAAAGCCTCAACTGTTTCCAGTCTCTTGATGAGCTTCTTGCGCTTATCGCCCTTGGCACCATCAAGTTCCTTCATGATGTTATCGTATTCACCCTGCAGGTCGACCTGTTCAAGAAGTGTCTTGACAGCTTCTGCACCTGTGCCGGCATTGAAGCTGCCAGGACCGTAAATTGCCGTATTTTCACGGAATTCACGTTCAGAGAGAATCTGCTTGTAGGCAAGACCTGTATCACCTGGATCAGTAACAATCCAGGAAACGAAGTAGACAACTTCTTCGAGCTGCTTTGGTGGGACATTCAAAAGCAATGACATACGGGACGGAATGCCGCGCAGATACCAGATGTGTGCAACTGGCGCAGCAAGTTCAATATGTCCCATGCGTTCACGACGCACACTGCTCTTTGTGATTTCTACACCACAGCGGTCACAGACTACTCCCTGGTAACGGATCTTCTTGTACTTTCCGCAGGCACATTCCCAGTCCTTTGTCGGACCGAAGATGCGCTCACAGAACAGACCGTCCTTTTCAGGTTTCTGAGAACGATAGTTGATTGTCTCTGGCTTTTTGACTTCGCCATAAGACCATTCACGGATTTTATCGGGTGATGCGAGTCCGATTTTAATTGCGGTGAAGTTGTTAATGTTCATTTACTCGCCCTCCTCATTTTCTCCTTCGCTGCCATCATCGAATCCGACAATAGCCGCATCCGGAGCATCTTCTTCAATGCCATCAGTAATTGTCATATCTGCAGTATCTGCTTCAGTAACAACTGTCTGACGGGACATATCAATGGTCGTGACTTCTTTGAGTTCTTCCTGTTCCATCTGCTTGAGATCCATCTCATTGCCGTCATCATCCATCATGCGCACATCCAGGGCAAGTGCCTGAAGTTCGTGGACCATGACACGGAAGGATTCCGGAATACCAGGTTCTGGCAGATCCTGACCTTTGACAATTGCTTCATAAGTCTTTGTACGACCCATGATGTCATCGGACTTGACTGTCAGGATTTCCTGCAGGACATGAGAAGCACCATAAGCTTCAAGTGCCCAGACTTCCATTTCACCAAATCTCTGACCACCATTCTGTGCCTTACCACCGAGCGGCTGCTGGGTGACAAGGGAATATGGACCGGTTGCACGGGCATGGAGCTTATCGTCAACCATGTGTGCAAGCTTGATCATATACATGACACCGACAGAAATACGTTCATCATACGCTTCACCTGTCTGTCCATCATAGAGTACATATTTGCCATCCGGGGAAACCTCAGCTTCCTTCATGATATCGCGCAGATCTTCGTTGGATACACCATCGAAGACCGGTGTAGCAAACTTGACATTGAGTTTGCGGGCAGCCATACCAAGATGCAGTTCAAGCACCTGACCGATGTTCATACGGGAAGGAACGCCGAATGGGTTGAGCATGATGTCAATTGGTGTACCATCCGCAAGATATGGCATATCTTCAACCGGATTGATACGGGAGATGACACCCTTGTTACCATGACGGCCAGCCATCTTGTCACCTTCAGAAATCTTACGTTTCTGAACAATGTAAACCTTGACGACTTCGTTTACGCCTGGCGCAAGTTCATGGTCATCTTTTCTCTTGAAGACACGGACACTGTGGACAATACCTGCACCACCATGTGGTACCTTCAGGGAATTGTCACGGACTTCACGGCTCTTTTCACCAAAGATGGCAAGCAGCAGCTTCTCTTCTGGAGAAACTTCAGACTGGCCCTTCGGTGTAACCTTACCGACGAGGATATCGCCTTCCTTGACCTCTGCACCGACCATGACAATACCTCTGCTATCGAGGTTGCGGCATGCGGCTTCAGAGACATTTGGAATATCGCGGGTAATTTCTTCCGGACCGAGCTTTGTCTCACGGCATTCAATGTCATATTCTTCAATATGAACAGATGTATAGACATCGTCATACTGCATTCTTTCAGACATGATGATCGCATCTTCATAGTTGTAACCATGCCATGTCATGAAGGCAACAAGCACATTCTGACCAAGAGCAAGTTCACCATTGTACATAGAAGGACCATCCGCAAGGATATCGCCGCGTTCTACTCTTTCACCATCCCAGACAATTGGTCTCTGGTTGAGGCAGGTAGAAGCATTGGATCTTCTGTACTTTGTCAGTTCATATGTATGTTCTTTGCCATCATCTTCAGCAACGACAACCTTTGTTGCATCAACATAGGTAACAGTACCTGGAGCTGTGGCAACACATGCTGCACCAGAGTCACGGGCAATGGCATGTTCCATACCTGTACCGACATAGGCACTATGCGGGTTGAGAAGCGGAACTGCCTGACGCTGCATGTTTGCACCCATGAGTGCTCGTGTACAGTCATCGTTTTCAAGGAATGGGACGCAGGCTGTCGCAACAGAGACAATCTGACGTGGGGAGACGTCGGCATAGTCGATTTCTTCTTTTGGAACCATGACCGTTTCACCCGCAATACGGGCAACGATTCTGTCTCCATGGAGTTCGCCATCCTTGATTTCGTTTGCCTGGGCAATGACATGGTCATATTCTTCATCAGCCGGCATGTAGTGGATTTCATCCGTTACTACGCCATCCACAACCTTGCGGTATGGTGTTTCGATAAAGCCATATTCATTGACACGGGCATAAGATGTCAGGTAAGAAATCAGACCGATGTTTGGACCTTCCGGTGTTTCAATCGGACAGATTCTACCATAGTGGGAGTTATGAATATCACGGACTTCAAAGCTTGCGCGTTCACGTGTAAGACCACCAGGACCAAGGGCAGAAATACGTCTCTTGTTGGAGAGCATAGCCAATGGGTTTTCCTGATCCATGAACTGGGAGAGCTGGGAAGAAGAGAAGAATTCCTTGATCGCAGCTGTCAATGGTCTGATATTTGTGAGCTGTTTTGGTGTTAGTGTTGCAATTTCAGAAATAGACATTCTTTCCTTGACCACTCTTTCCATACGGGAAAGACCGATTCTGAACTGGTTCTGAATCAGTTCGCCAACTGTACGGATACGGCGGTTGGAAAGCATATCGATATCATCCTGTGTACCGACACCATCGAGCATGGTGAGTTCATAGTTGAACAATGCATACATGTCGCTCATTGTGATGGTGTGCTTTTCATTGAGCGGATCGATACCGATCAGCTTGACAGGATGACCATCATCAGCCTTGACATAGACTTCCTGTACACATGCACCAATCAGCCAGATGGAGATTTCTTCTCCATTCATGACCTTCTTTTCGATATATGTCTTATTGGCAACGGTAAGACGGGCAACATCACCATCGACCATATAGCGGTCAACGATCAGTTCACCATCTTTATCGAGTACATCTTCACCATCAGAAGTAATACGACCTGCCACATAGAGACGTGGTCCCATGTCAAGAACAGCATTGACATTGTTATTTGTCAGCTTTACTTCTTCAGCATAGATGCCGGAAATAACAGTGACTTCACTGAATTCCTTTGCGATTGCTTCGACATCCTTTGCAGTGAGTACAGTACCTTCTTCATAGGAAACTGTTTCACCATCGAGGTCCGTTGCGAGAACTCTGCCGACGAGCGCATTCTTCCAGGATGTCTTCATCACGGCATTGACCGGATGGGAGAATCTGTGGACAAATGGCAGGGCACGGCAGTTGATACCCTTATTGATTTCATCGCGGAGGGCATTTCTTGCGTCCTTGTCAACAAGTGTGTCCTTGTTATAGAGCACATTGCCTTCTGCACCGATCAGGTCTTCAACAAGCTCATGACCTTCCATACGGTCGAGGATGTTGAGCTTCTTTCTGACCTTGAAGCGGCCGGCCTTTGTCAGATCATATCTTCTGTAGTCGAAGAACTTTGCGTCCATGAGGTTCATGGAACCATCGATCGTCGCAATTTCATCTGCTCTCTGGTTTTCATAAACCGCAAGCAATGCTTCGTTTCTTGTATTTGTCTTATCGGCAGCAAGCGTATTCTTAACTTCTTCATAGTTGCCGAAAACAGAAGTGTACAGCAGCATGTAGGCATTCTGCAGTTCACGTGTTTCTTCTGGCACAACAACATCTTCATGTACATCGAAGTGCATAGCCTTCAAAAACTTCTGCATGGCAGTTGTGTCAAAAGTGTCCTCACCCTTTTCCGGATTCAAAGACATACCGATGGCTTTGAAGAGGATTGTGCTGAGAACTTTTCTTCTTCTGTCGATGGAAACATTGAGAATGCGGCCAAGCGCAGCCTTCTTGTCATCGCTCATGAACTCCAGCCATGTGCCACGGCTTGGAATCAGTTCACATGTATATGTATCCCGGTTTGTGCGGTCTTCATGAAGCACATCAAAATAAGCACCAGGTGAGCGGACAATCTGGGAGACGATAACACGCTCTGCACCATTGATGATGAAGGTTCCGGTCGGGGTCATCAAAGGGAAATCACCAAGGAAGACCTCTTCCCATTTCGTCATGACTTCACCGGTTTCCGGGTCCATGACTTCCAGTTCCATCTTTGCCTTCAGCGGTGCACAATAGTTGACCTCACGGTACTTGCACTCACTGATGGAATACTTCGGTTCCCCGAACTCATAGTCCAGGAACTTCAGACGGATGTTGCCGGCAAAGTTGCTGATGGGGTAGATATCATCAAAAACCTCCCGGATGCCTTCCTTCAGAAACCATTCGAAAGAGTTAGTCTGAATCTCTGTGAGATCCGGGAGCGGAAGTCCGCTGCTGACTTTGGAATAGTCCCTGCGGGATGCTTTTTTGCCGTACTGCACAACGTGGTATGTTTCTTTATTTTCCATGTACGCCATCCTTTCTTACGCATCTCGTAACGCCAAAAAGGGTATAAATCACCCTATTTGATAACGATTATTAAGCAATTTATTATATTACCATTACACATTCAACCTGTCAACTTTGTACAAAGGAGTACCCAATATCCTTTTTTCTTGTCAACTACCCTGCAATTTCCAAATATTTCTTCCAGTTTCCGCATGGCACTTTCCGCACCCTGCTGTTTCCGGATCACTGCAAGGAAGATGCCATTATCATACAGGTGATCATACGCATCTTCAAACATTTTATAAATGACTTTCTTGCCAGTACGGATTGGCGGGTTGGTAATCACCACATTGAACAAAGAAGAAACATTCGCAAAACCATCAGAGACAAAGGCTTCTACATCTACGCCATTCTGCTTTGCATTCAGTCCGGTAAGCTCTACCGCCCTTGGATTGACATCTACTGCCGTCAGCTTGCAATCCGGGAAGACTCTGGCAAGGACAACGGAAAGTGTGCCATAGCCACAGCCCATGTCCAAGACTTTTCCAGCAAGTTCCATGTCACAGGCACATGCGAGCAGGAATGCAGAACCTTCATCGATGCCGGTTTTGGAGAAGACACCATTGTCTGTTGTGAATGTGTATAAATAGCCCGAAAACCGGAAAGAATGATCCTTCCGGTTTTCTGTCAGATTGCGATTGTCAGTGAAGTAATGCGTCACTTTGATCACATCCTTTCATAGGCTCGAAAAGCCGAAGGTTAGTCCGGCTTTTCATTTGTTCAAAAGTAAGTGTTGAAACTCAATTATTTGAATTCAACAGTAGCACCTGCATCTGTGAGAGCTGTCTTGATCTTTTCAGCTTCATCAGCAGGTACATCCTTCTTGATTTCGCTAGGAACGCCATCAACGAGCTTCTTAGCTTCAACAAGACCAAGACCTGTGATTTCACGAACAGCCTTGATAACAGCAACCTTCTTGTCGCCGAAGGATGTCATAACGACTGTAACGCTTGCTGGAGCAGCATCAGCAGCAGCTTCAGCTGGAGCAGCTGCAACAGCAACAGGAGCAGCAGCAGTTACGCCATACTTTTCTTCAATTGCCTTGACCAGTTCGTTGAGTTCAAGGATAGTAGCTTCATCGAGATATGCGAGAATATCTTCCTGTGTTAACTTTGCCATGGATAATTTTCCTCCTCTTCCTTAGGCAGCTGCTTCCTCAGCAGCTTCTTCTTTTCCTGCTTCTTCAGCAGGTGCAGCGGCACCATCTGTACCCTTATTGTCAGCAACAGCCTTGACAACACGGGCAAATCCGGAAACCGGTGCAGTGAGCACGGAAAGCAGCATAGAGAGCATGCCTTCACGGTTCGGCAGTGCAGCGAGTTCAGAAACCATCTTTTCATCGATGACTTTGCCTTCGACAATACCACCTTTGAGAACCAGCGCCTTGTGTGTCTTGGCGAACTTTGCCATCACACGGGCTGCAGCAGTCTCATCAGAGCCAAATACCAGTGCATTTGGACCTGTCAGGATATTCTTCAGATCACCATATTCTGCCTCATCAGCAGCCTTTGCTGCAAGAGTGTTCTTGTAGACTTTCATCTCAACACCCTCAGCACGCAGGCTTCTGCGCAGCTCAGTAATTTCAGCTACGCTGAGACCGCGATACTCAGCAACTACGGTGGAAGAAGAATTCTTGAACTTGTCGGCGATTTCACTGACAATGCCCTGCTTGGACTTCAATACATCCTGATTCATCTCTTCACCTCCATATTTCTGTTATCGCATACACATAAACAAAGTCCTCGCGGATAAGCGAGGACTCAAAAAGTTCATTCGTCAACTTTTCTACCTCGGTAACATCATTAAGCAATCCGCCGTTACTGTCTGTGGTATTTGATAACGAAACTATCTTATGCATAACAGGTCGCCGTGTCAACTGTTTTCTGTTATTTATGCGGTTTTTTCATTCATTTGTATCTGGGCGACTCTTCTCTTATTCTTTTGAATATTGCATATTGCCGCTCAAGTTCATTTTCCTGAGGGTTTATCCCTTTCGCTTCCAATATACGCTCAATAGCCTGGTCGACCCCCAGTGTATGATAGGCTGGATATAATTTTCTCAATTCCTTTGGCTTCACGATTTTAAACACTCGCTTTGAAGATATGTTGTATGTATAGGCAAAATACCGATACAGATATCCTATCCAGTGCATTTCATCTCTGGTATATTTAACTGATCCGTACTTCGACGCCCCGTATTCCTCTTCAACCATTTCAACGATATCTTTTGCCTGTGTATTTGAGGCAATAATTGTTTCATCATCCAGCATTTTTGCAGTTTTACTATACATGAATCTGCGTATGAATATCTCCGAACTGGTTCCTGCTAACCCTATGGATTGTTCAAAAGCTTCCCCCTGTAAATCACACAACAGTAACCCAAGCCTGTCTATTATTCTCATCGTCATCACCTCATGGTTTCAAACAAGAATTTCATCTATATATTTTCCTTTACCTCTATATTGAATCCTTGCCAGTTTCTCCTTATCTTCGCCAAGCTTGAATTCTGACTTTCTGATTTCTTTGTAATAGTTTTTCTCATTATTTGAAAGATATGCACGTTCTACAATTTTCAATTGTGTTAACGAACGATCACTAACAAAAACGTATTGTCTGCCAAGATTGGTTGCCGCAAGGCAATGTCTGCATTGTTCATCCGTTATTTCGCCACTGATGAAAGTATCTATGATTTTGAACATTCTGTTATCAGCAATCGGTGCAACAATGTAGTCACACTCTCTGGATTCTTTTGCCAATTCCTTAACGGCAGGATGTTGTTTGTACTCAGCCAGCCCACCCCGATAATATGCAATTGTCAACATCCACTTTTGATCAACCGTGTATTCCTTCTTCATTAAGTTACAGCCATCAAAATCAAGGTAATAGACGGATGATCCTTCAAAACCAGAAATGAACGAAACAGCCTGTGAATATGTCTCTCCGGTATAAAAGCCTTGCCCAAAATCATTGTTTTTTCTTCCGATATGTACATCCAACGATCCCATTATCGAACTTTTGGCACCATGAAACAACAATTTGTGATTTCTGGGAATCCGTTCTCTCCACAGCATCTCTTTCAACCTGTTTATTTGTATACTTTTTTCGAAAGCAAAACTATATACGCGCTCCATCAGCCGGGAAGACGGCTCTGTAACACATTGTTCATTTCTCGATATCGTCGCCTGCTCAACATGAATCAATTTAGCAAATTCTGATTGTGTATATCCTGCTATCTCTCTGATCGCCCTGAGATCTTCAGCAAAATGATAGTTCATAAGCTTACCTCAACTTATTTATATAATATTATATAAACAAGTTTATGCCAAGTTCGTCAAATCATTTGTCGCTTCAGTCCTTCATTTTTACTCTATGACGATCGACGAAGGAGAAGGCACCATGCATTGTGTCAGCTTCTCTTTCAATATGCCACTTCCTGCATCAAGTGCATATATTTCAATGCTGTTTTTATCCAGCTCTGCAATAACCGCAATGCCTTTGTCTTCACGCAACTGGAACCCCCGGATATCCTTTCCGTCAAATCCATGCAGTGCCACCTTCTGCAATGTGCCATTTTCTTTAACCTCAAATACCACAATAGAGGCTCCATGGCAATATCTGTTAGAAGCATAGAGAAATCTTCCATCTTTTGAAATATGAATATCAGAAGGCATAGCAAGTGTTCTGTTTCCCATCGCAGATGCATTCATCTCATCTTTGTCTGCATGCCGTTTTGTGTAATGCGGAATCCTATGAACCGCTTCATATTCAGCATCCATTGTGCCAATTGTCTCTGTTTCTTCAAGTGAGTCATCTTCTCTGCTCAACCTGTACACCGAAATACATGGATAGTTTTCGTTGAGTACATAGAGAATATCCAGATATGGATGAAATACCGCATGACGTGGCGCAAAAGCAGGCTGCGATTTGTTGCGGGAAACTACTTTCAGGCTTCCTTCTTCATCCAGTTTCATCAGCTCAATTTCGTCTGCACCTCTGTTACATGCCACAACATAATTATCTTTTGCAATAACACAATGGATATGACTTGTGGATTGCCCGCCACCATAACACCAGTAACCATTTCCGTCAAAAGCATGGAGATCTTTCAGTTTTCCAATACTGCCATCCTGCTTTCTTTCAAACAGCGCAACAGAAGCATCATCAAACCCTCTTTCAAGTTTCCACTCTCCATCCACTTTTTCATAGTGGCATGTGACCGTGGAGTGTGACCCATGATTGGCGACAAAAATAAATTTGCCATATGTTGAAACATAAGCAGGACGTGAACCATAAGAAAGTGAATCGTTTATTTTCCGCAATGAGCCATCATCCTGTATGACACATGCTGTTACACCTCCACCGGTCCCGTTCATACCGCCAAAATCCTTCGTTTCATTAACGCAGTAAAGAAATGAACCATCTCCAGTAATCATAGATGCATTCTCACAACGAAGAACGTCTTTTACCTCCAGATTATCTTTGCCATCCCATACCAGGTGGTAAATCCCTTCTCCATTTCCGGTTATTGATCCCTGTGACTTTGGGGTACCAACCGTCCCTGCATAAATATGTGTCGTCACTTTCCAATTACCTCAATATCATGCGGGTAGTGGTTCAACACTTCATGACCTTCTTCTGTGACAAGTACAAGATCTTCAATACGTACACCAGCAATACCGGGATGGTAAATGCCAGGTTCGATGGAATGGATGTAACCTGGCTTTTCCACCATGTCATTATTTGAAGCAACATCACCATATTCATGGTCTTCAAGGCCAATGAAATGTCCTAAACGGTGTGTGAAGTCTTCTCCATACCCACCTTCTGTAAT
>CASEPS010000018.1 GCA_949289855.1 uncultured Erysipelotrichaceae bacterium | reverse complement strand
CTTCTTCAAAGTATATGAAGAAAGCATACTGTAACAGTAGAGGCAGAAATCTGGTGAAGCACGTGCCTCAAGATTCTGCACCTCAATGTTGTAATGTGTATGTGCTCTGAAGTTCCATCCGATGAAGTCCATGATGAGAGATCTTCCCCAGAGGTTATGCATATCAGCCTCTGGGTAACCTCCATCAAGAACAAGATCAGAATTGTCCAGGATGATGCGAAGCACATACTCTGCACACCGTATGTCTTTCATTACAGTGCGCATAAACACATCATCCATCAGCGTAAGGTCACGTATAGCCTTACGGAAGATCTGTTTTTGGATGTTATTTTCTACCATTTGTGCATCCTCCTTTCACTATATATGTACCCAGAAGATGCAGAACTCCCCAAAAAAAGTAAAAAAAACAGGAAATGTGAATTTCACATTCCCTGCTTTGCATATTGCTTAAAGTATAGTTTTCTTTTTTCCAGTTCATCATCTTTCCGATGGGAAAGAATCATTGCCAGCTTGTCTCTCTGGTGTGTGCAGTAGTCCTGAAATGGTGGCTCATTTCTTTCTTTGAGGACTGGTCCAAGGATGATTTCTTCTTCTGTATATGGCACATGTTTTGTTGTATTGAAGCAGATGATGACATAGTCATGGCAGCGTTCATGGACAACCTGTTCATCAAGTATGGTAAAACCGTGATCAGATATCCATTTCCGCATCTTTTCCGGTTCATTGTTTGCTTCAACGATGACCTGTTCCATATTTGTAATGTGTTCCATTCCCCGCTCAAGAATGGAAATGATGGTATCACACCCCATACCGGCAATCACCGCACATTGAACGTCATATGGCACATGTGTAAAGCCATCACTGAGGATTGGCTGAATCCTGTCGTTCAGACCTTCATGGGCAATATTTTTTTTCGCGATGGATAACGGTCCCTCTGTGATATCACAGGCATAGGCTTTTGGAACAGTGCCATCCTTGACAAGCATAATGGGAAGAAAGGCATGATCGGTACCGATATCGGCAAGGATCATGCCCTGTTTCACCATAGATGCGATTGCTTTTATTCTGATCACCGGTCAAAGAAATCCTTGAGTCTCTTTGAGCGGGTTGGATGCTTCAGCTTGCGCAATGCCTTGGCTTCAATCTGACGGATTCTTTCACGGGTGACATTGAACTCCCGTCCAACTTCTTCCAGTGTTCTTGTTCTGCCATCATAAAGACCAAATCTGAGACGAAGCACCTTCTCTTCACGTTCAGTAAGACCGGAGAGAACATTGTTGATTTCATCTTTCAAAAGCTGGTTATTGGCATATTCATCCGGTGACATAGCATCTTTATCTTCAATGAAGTCACCAAGATGGGAGTCATCCTCTTCACCAATCGGTGTTTCAAGAGAAACAGGTTCAAGGGCAATCTTCTGGATCTCCCTTACCTTTTCTGGTGTTACACCATCCATGCGGGCACTGATTTCCTCAGCACTCGGATCTCTGCCAAGTTCCTGTACAAGCTGTCTTTGTACACGGGTCAGCTTATTGATGGTTTCTACCATATGTACCGGAATACGGATGGTTCTTGCCTGATCGGCAATCGCTCTTGTAATAGCCTGGCGGATCCACCATGTTGCATAGGTGGAGAATTTGAAACCCTTTGTATAATCAAACTTTTCCACTGCCTTGACAAGACCCATATTGCCTTCCTGGATGAGATCCAGGAATAACATGCCTCTGCCAACATATTTCTTGGCAATGGAGACAACCAGACGGAGGTTGGAAGAAATCAGAATATTCTTGGCTTCTTCATCACCTTCTTCAATACGCTTGGCAATTTCCGGTTCATCTTCCGGTTTCAACAGCGGTACACGACCGATTTCCTTGAGATACATCTTGACCGGGTCGTTGAGCTGAACTGCCGTATTGGTCGTTGTCAGCTCTTCTGGTGCATAACGCTTTCTGAGAATGTCCATCTCATCATCTTCATCCTCATCATTGCGCTCATCAATACTGGAATCGAGATTATCATCCAGTTCAACTTCTTCCACTTCCTCTTCTTCTGGTGTAATTTCCTCAACGATATCTTCATCTTCAGAAATTTCGATATCATTTGCGCTGAACCAGTCCCAGAGCGCATCCATTTCATCATCGGAAAGGGCAAGCTTTTCCAGGGAATCCATGACATCTTTCTGGTACAGAGAGCCTGTGGAATGATAAAGGGAAAGATAATCTTCCTTCAGCTCATCGAGCGTTTTCAGTTCCTTCACTTTGCCATTTTTCTTATAGACTTCGATCGCAGACTGCTGCATAGGTGTCAAAGCTTCCTCTTTTGTTGAACGGGATGCTTTCTTTTTTTGTTCATTTGTGGTTTTCTTCATCGATATACCTCCTGAGCTGACTTACACATTCTGTATATTGTTTCATCATCACTTTGCGTGTTTCATCACTAAGTGACGAAGCAAGATCTTTCTTATAGGCTTCGGCCTGGTTTTTAAGCCAGGTGATCTGCACCTTGCGCAATGCCCCCTTTAACATCATTTCATCATAGGAAAGGTTGTAATAGGGAGAAGAGACAAGTGATGTGAGCAGTGAATTGACTTCATGATCTTCTGTTTCATCGAGCAGACTGACAACATCCACCTTTCCATTGCGGTGGATTTTTTCCAGTATCAATACAGATGCCCTTTGATGCACCGGATCAATCAGATAACCGAGTTCATCTTCAAAGATTCTTGCGGCAGAGGGAGATTTCATCATCATGATGAGAATCTGATCTTCTGCCTGGGTAATTCCCTGTACGATGGATGTGCGGACCGGACGCATTGCCCTCTCCCGCACCCTTGTACTCTGCGGAATAAATTCAAGACGGATACCGGTAATTTCGGAAAGCTGTTCCGTAAAATACCGGCGGTCTGTATCATCGAGCGTGCTGAACTCACTTTGCACCTTCTCAATGAACTCCTTCTTTTCCAGATAAGAGGAGAGGTTCGTGCGGCTTTTTTCATATTGCAGGTAAAATTCCATCCATGTCACTTCTTTTTCGAGAAGCTTTAACAATGCCTCATTACCATCGCGGCGCACAATTTCATCCGGGTCAAGACCGGTATCATTGCGGATGACGCTGACCTCAGCCCCAAGGCTTCTTGCCATCTGCACCGCCCGCCATGTCGCATTCTGACCGGCATTATCCCCATCATAGCAGAACACAATATGCGGGGCGAGATGACGAATCAGAGAAAGCTGTTCATTGGTACACGATGTACCAAGTGTTGCGACAACATTGTCAACGCCGGTCCTCGCAAAAGCAATGACATCGGTCACCCCTTCTGTGACATAGATTTTGCCTTCCCGCCTTGCCATTGAAGCAGCACGGTGCGCATTGTATACAAGCCTTCCTTTGACATACAGCTCCGTCTCTGTTGTATTGATGTACTTGGAAGGATTGTTTTTATCAAGTGTCCTTGCACTGAAACCAACCGGATGACCATGTGCATCATGAATCGGAAAGGTTATCCTGTTGGCGAAGACATCATGGAATCCATCCTGCAAGAGGCGGATAACATTGACATCTACCATGTCCCTGTCTTCATATCCCTTGGCATGCAGGAAGCGGTACAGAGCATCTCCATCCGGATTAAAGCCGATGTTGAACCTGTTGATGAGCGCATCATCAATGCCGCGCTCATACAGATATTCCTTCATCCTTCTGCCCTTTTCACCGCTCAGCTCATACATCATATACTGGATAGAATCATTCAATATCCTGTACATCGATTCACGATAGGGATCCATCTGCTGCGTGGTCACAGAAGGTCTTTCAGAAAGGGTAAAGCCGACAAGATCAGCGACCTTTTCAACAGCTTCCGGGAAGGAAACCTTCTCATAGTTCTGTACAAAGCCAAAGACGTTACCACCTGCCCCACAGACAAAGCATTTATAGATCTGCATGTCCGGGTTGATGTGCATGGAAGGATCATGGTCATCATGAAATGGACAGACGGCACGATATGTCCTGCCTTTTTTCTGTACCTGCACGTAATGGGATATCACATCCACGATATCAGCTTTGGCGCGCAGCGCATTCAGTTCCTCTTCGGAATAATACGGCATTCGTCAACTCTCCTAGAAACGGATTTCCTTTGTGATCTTTGTGCGGATTTCCTCTACCGTCAGTCTTTCCTGTTCCATCGTATCGCGGTTGCGCAATGTCACTGTACCATCAACAAGCGTCTGATCATCGACGGTGATGCAATACAGTGTACCAATTTCATCCTGGCGGCGGTAACGCTTGCCAATGGAACCAGCATCATCATAGCTGACTGTAAAGTCATAGCTCAGTGACTTATAAATCTCCTGTGCCTTTTCGCTGTGTGCCTTCTTCTTGAGTGGAAGAACAGCTGCCTTGACAGGCGCAAGTACAGGATGGAAATGCATAACGATACGGGTATCGCCATTTTCAAGCTGTTCTTCATCATAGGCATCGGAGAAGAACATCAAAAACAGTCTTTCTACACCAACTGCCGGTTCAACAACATAAGGAATGTACTTCTCATTTGTGACAGGATCAAGGTAAGTCAGATCCTTGCCAGAGAATTCCTGATGCTGGGAAAGGTCATAGTCTGTACGGTCCGCAATACCCCAGAGCTCACCCCAGCCCCATGGGAACTTGTATTCAATATCCGTTGTTGCCTTGGAATAGAAACTCAATTCTTCCTTGGCATGGTCACGGAAACGCAGGTTTTCCTTTACTGCCCCAAGGGAGAGAATCCAGTCCATGCAGAACTGTCTCCAGTATGTAAACCAGTTATCATCCTCACCAGGTTTGCAGAAGAATTCCATTTCCATCTGTTCAAACTCACGGGTACGGAAAATGAAATTGCCAGGTGTGATTTCATTACGGAAGGACTTGCCGATCTGGCCAATGCCAAATGGCAGCTTCTTGCGGTATGCACGCTGTACATTCTTGAAATCCACAAACATGCCCTGGGCAGTTTCCGGACGCAGATAAATGGTGCTCTTGCCATCTTCGACAATACCCTGGAATGTCTTGAACATCAGGTTGAAATTGCGGATGGAAGTAAAGTCATGACTGCCGCAATCCGGGCAGGCAATATTGTTATCTTTGATGAATCTCTCCATCTCTTCATTACTCCAGCCTTCTGGTGAAACTTCACCATGAGACCATTCTTCAATCAGATGGTCAGCACGATGTCTTGTATGGCAGTTTTTGCAATCCATGAGCGGATCGGAAAAACTCTTGAGATGGCCAGAAGCCTCCCAGACACGTGGATTCATGAGAATCGCAGCCTGGATTTCTACATTGTTCGGGTCTTCCTGGATAAATTTCTTCTGCCAGGCCTTCTTGATATTATCCTTCAACATAACCCCATATGGGCCAAAATCCCATGTGTTGCTGAGACCACCATAGATCTCAGAGCCCTGGAATACAAAGCCTGTATTCTTGGCATGCGACACGATGAGGTCAAATGTTTTTTCCTTGTCCATAACTTTACCCCCTTGATCAAAATACACTCGTAAACGTTAGCAGTATAGCACTTCATCTGTCACGATTCAAATGTGAAACAGACTGAAAAAAGGCAAAAGAACGAATATTTGTGCCAGTATAGCGTTTTACAAAGGCAACGAGCACCTGTACATCGCAAAACTGTGCCTTATGATGCGCCTCTACATCTCTCAATCTTTCCATACCTGCTTTGACAAGTATCCGAAACCGCAGCAGATCTTCTTTATCCATCAGTGGCACGCCATACGCCCCGGCATGCCTTTTACAGAGAAAACCACCATGTTCTGTACTTAATGCACTGACAGCCTTTGAACCACAAATTGTACATTCATCCACATCTGGTGCACTGCCAAAAAGCCGCAGCATATCGCTGAGATACAGGGCGAGCACCGTATTTGCATCACAACCTTCATCAAGCGCGCTGAAAGCTGCCTTTAACAAAGCATATTCTTCTTCATTCTTCTCTTCGTTTTCATAAGTCAAAGCATCCATCACTTCCGCAATCACCCCGGCACATGCCGTCAGCAACAGATCATTGCGCATATGACGGAAAAGGGAAAGCGTGTGCGCAGAACGCGCGCGAAACAACGTCTTTCCCTCACGGTATTCAAAAATGAGCTGTACTTCGCTGAGAGGCTGGATATGCAAAGCATTATGGCTCTTTGGCTTTCTTGCCCCGGGCACAATAAAACTGATCTTTCCATAGTCTTTGGAAAGAACAGTCATGAGCACATCACTCTCCCGATAATCACTCTGTTTCAGAATGAAGGCATCCGTCACATCAGTCACGGAATGCACCTCCATACCCAAATTCACTGATGCGGGCATCCTTGGAACGCCAGTCATCTTCCACTCTTACAAACAAAGAGAGATAGACATGTGTACCGAGCAGTTTTTCGATATCATTGCGGGCCATAGAACCAATCCGCTTCAGCATACTGCCGCCTTTACCGATGAGAATACCCTTCTGGCCGCTCTTCTCCACAAGAATCATTGCCTGGATTTCACAGCCCTTTTTTGAAAACTTCTTTGATTCAATGATTACCGCAGAAGCATGTGGTACTTCCTGTTCCGTACAGATGAGAATCTTTTCGCGGATGATTTCCGCAATGCGGAAGTTTTCCGTGCTGTCAGAAACAATATCCGTCGGATAGAGCATATCCCCTTCCGGCAGATAAGAAGCTGTCACCCTGATCAGTTCATCAAAGGAACGGTCAAACTTGGCACTGAGCGGGAAGAACTCCGCAAAGTCATGACGCTCCTGCCAGGACCGCAGATTGATGAGAATCTTCTCTTTGGAAAGGCGGTCCACCTTGTTCATGATGAGGAAAGCTGGCACATCGGCATTTTTGACCATGTTCAGCACAAATTCATCACCCTGTGCAAATGGAACAGAACCATCCACCACAAGATAGATGAGGTCCACGCCCATCATGACATCCTTGCTTTCCTTGTTCATCCGTACGCCAAGTCTGTCCAATGGCTTATGAATACCAGGGGTATCGGTAAAGACAATCTGGCAGTCATGGTCTGTATAAATACCGCGGATCTCACTGCGGGTTGTCTGTGCCTTTTCAGAAACAATGGCAACCTTTTCGCCAACCAGGGCATTAATCAATGTACTTTTACCGGCATTTGGCCTGCCGGCAAGGGCTACAAATCCACTTCTCATCTCTTCACATCCGTTTCTGAAAACTGCATCGGCAATAATTCACTGATCGTTGTATCCATCGTATCCTTTCCATTGGAAAGATAGATCGGTGTATCCTGGTTTAAGAGTTCACTGAGCACCTGACGGCATATGCCACATGGTGTACCGATGCGATCACCATCTGACACAATGGCGATAGCTTTGATATCCGCTTTGCGATAACCAAGCGAATAAGCCGCAAAGATCGCACTTCTTTCAGCACAATTTGTCGCTCCAAAGGAAGCATTTTCAATATTGGCACCATATGTTACATGGTCATCTGTTGTCAGAACTGCAGCCCCGACATGGTAATTGGAATATGGCGCATAGGCATTTTTCATCGCCTTGAACGCTTCCTGTATCAACTGTTCACGATTCATAGTTTATCCTCCAAAATGACGAAACAAAATGATCATCGCTGTCACAAGGGCACCAAGCGATATCACAAGAACTGCCCCTGCCGCAATATCCTTGATAGCTTTGATCATCTCATTGTATTCTCTTGTATACATATCACATAAAAGCTCAATACACGTATTGAGCATCTCTGCTGCAATGACCATCACAATTGCAAGCACTACCGCTATCCATTCCCCACTTGTCAATTGCAATGCAAAACCTGCCAGTATGGCAAGGAAACCAAGCAGGAACTGAATGATGATCGAACGGTGGCGAAGACCTGTCACAATCCCCTGGAAGGCAAATGCAAACTTATTCTTCATCGCGTGTCACCAGAGGATCAAGGATCTCTTTCTGCAGGGCAAACATCTCTTCTTCGTCCGGTTTTGTCATATGGTCATACCCAAGGCAATGCAAGAGACCATGTGTGAAAAGGAAGCCCATCTCCCGTTTATAGGAATGTCCATATTCCTTTGCCTGCCGCTTTGCATAATCAATATTGATGAACAGATCCCCGAGATCCCTTTCACCAGTATCCAGAAGCTCTGGCACATCATTGATGGCAAAGCTGATCACATCTGTCGGTCTGTCAATGCCCCGATAGTCACGGTTGATGGTATGAATTGTGCGGGAACGTACAAATGTGACACTGATCTCACATGTCTCTTGAATATCCAATACCTTTTCCGCATTAGCGGCAATCCTTTCAAAGAAAGCCGCATATTCATCAAGATCTGCATTTGTGCGGTTAATGATCGTTATTTCCATGTCTTCCTCCATGTTCATCATATGCGCTATAGCGCTCAATGATCTTCTGCACAAGCGGATGACGGACAACATCATCACTGCTGAAATGCAGAACAGCAATTTCTTCCATACCTTCCAATACAGCAGAAGCCTGCACGAGTCCGCTTTCCACCCTTGGGGAAAGATCAATCTGGGTTATATCACCGGTAATCACCATATGGGAATGAAAACCAATTCTGGTCAGGAACATCTTCATCTGCGGCCCGGTTGTATTCTGTGCTTCATCAAGGATGACAAAGGCATCATTCAATGTTCTGCCACGCATATAGGCAAGCGGGGCAATTTCAATTGTTCCCTTTTCAATCAGCTTCTCTGTCTGTTCACTTCCCAAAAGATCATGTAATGCATCATAAAGCGGGGTGAGGTAAGGATCTACTTTCTCCTTGAGGTCACCAGGCAGAAAGCCAAGGCTTTCTCCTGCTTCTACGGCAGGCCTTGTCAATACGATGCGTTTGACATCTCCCCTTTTCAAAGCAGAAACAGCTGCAGTCACCGCCAGAAATGTCTTGCCGGTACCAGCCGGTCCTACCGCAAAGACAATTGCCTTTTCTTCCATGGCATTGACAAAAGCAAGCTGTCCACGCGTCTTTGGCATAATGGCTTTGCCACTGGCGAGTCTGCCAACAATTTTCTTTGAAAACTCTTCAAAATCAACTGGTTCATTATGCTGTACTGCCCGTGAGGCATAGATAACATCCTGTTCAGTAATACTGATGCCTCTTTCTGCCTGTTTCAACAATGCATGCAATACTTCTTCTATCTTTTGTGCCACTTCATCCGGGCAATCTTCAATGGTAAAAACATTATCACGATAATAGATCGTATATCCAAAGGATTGTGCAAGCACATTGAGATTTCTATCCTGTGTACCAAGAAGATTCGACGCTTCATCCGCATTGAGATCTTCCAGAACTATCGTTTTCTTTTCGCTCAAAAAAGAGTCCTCCCTTAACTGTACGCGTTCATTGTAGACCAAACAGATAAAAAAAAGAAGCTTTCGCTTCTTCTTACTTGCCTCTTCTGCGTGCTTTGCGGGCAGCCTCAGACTTCAGCTTTCTCTTGACACCCGGCTTGACGTAATATTCTCTCTTACGTGCTTCAGCGAGGGTTCCATTACGGGATACCTGACGCTTGAATCTGCGCAGCGCATCATCGAGATTTTCGTTTTCCTTAACAACGACTCTTGCCATTTCCACAACCCCCTCTCCGTTTTTTCAACGTTGCTATTGTAACAAAACAAATGGGGAATTGCAATCGTTTTTTCACTTCATCAAAGAAACACCACGGCTTGTGCCAATTCTGTCTGCACCGGCTCCAATCATTGCCATCATGTCATCCTTTGTTCTGACACCACCGGCTGCCTTGACACTGACACCTTCGCCAACGGTCTTCTTCATCAATGCTACATCTTCTACGGTAGCTCCAGCGGTAGAAAAACCGGTACTTGTCTTGACAAAGTCGGCACCTGCTTCTTTAGCATCAAGACAGGCGCGCACCTTTTCCTCATCGCTCAAAAGACATGTTTCGATAATTACCTTGAGGACATGTTCACCAACAGCTTCTTTAATGGCAGAAATTTCATGCTTTACATAGTCATCTTCACCATCTTTGAGCCTGCCGATATTGATGACCATATCCACTTCATCTGCACCTTTGCTAATTGCATCTTTTGCTTCGAATACCTTGGCTTCACAAGTCATAGCACCAAGTGGGAAACCGATGACAACACAGACTTTGACATCTGTACCATCCAGTTCCTTCTTTGCAGCATCAATCCATGATGGATTGACACAGACTGACGCAAAGTCATATTCCTTTGCTTCTGCACAGAGTTTTACAATATCTGCCTTTGTAGCATCTGCCTTGAGCAATGTGTGATCGATGTACTTACTCAGTTTCATAATGATCCTCCTCATCCATATCCTGGAAATAATATTTATGTACGACCTCACGGGCGATCGTATCATCACCTTCATATGGCTCTCTGCCAAACTCCCGATAGATGAATTTCTCATCTCCTTTGCCAAGCAGGATGATCGTATCATCCGTATCTGCCAGCTCCACAGCCTGTCTGATCGCATCATAGCGGTCTTCCACAATAATATAATTTGTCTTTTTGATACCAGAGGCAATTTCTTCCGCAATCTCTACCGGGTTTTCATCACGCGGGTCATCTTCTGTCAGGATGATCATATCCGCATATTTATCGAGTATTTCACCAAATGTGACACGCTTCTCCGTATCCCGTTTGCCAGCACTGCCAGTTACGGCAATGATCCGCTTTCCTTTTGGGGTAATCGCTGAAGCATAGCGGGCAATCTGTTCAATGCCATCTGGTGTATGGGCAAAGTCAACAATGATATTGAAAGGCTGTCCTTCATCAATGCGTTCCATGCGGCCTTCAATCTGCTTGAGATGGCACACTTCTTCCGCCATATCTTCAATTGCCATACCAGACTCATGCAATGCGGCAATCGCAGACACAAGGTTGTAGATATTGAACTTTGCGACAAGATTTGTCTCCAGTTCATAGTCTTTGCCACGTACTCTGAGCGTAAACTTCGTACGGTCTTTGAGCAGCTGGTATTTGACGACCTGATAATCTGCTTTCTTTGTAAGACTATATGTCGCAATGCGGCATGGACAGTCCGCAACAATCTTCTCTCCATATGGGTCATCGATATTTGTAATGGCAATGGCTTCCTTCTTGAGTCTGTCAAACAGTCTCTTCTTGGCTTTAAAATACTTATCCATCGTTCCATGATAATCGAGGTGGTCATGGGTGAGGTTCGTAAAGATTGCCACATCGAAATCAATGGCATCCACCCTGCCCTGTTCAATACCGATGGAACTTGCCTCAAGAGAGCAGGCTTCCATACCGGCATCGCGCATTTCATGCAATATGCCATGGAGATCATCAATATTCGGTGTTGTCAGTAATGGTGGTAATTTGACATTGCCATATTCAATGGAAATCGTTCCGACATAGCCTGTCTTCTTATATGGATTCAGAATATCACGGATGATACATGCCGTAGAAGACTTGCCATTTGTGCCGGTAATGCCATACATGTAAAGGGCATGGCTTGGATACCCATAGAAGGCATCTGCCACCTGGTTGAATGCACGGATGACATTGTTCACACGGATATAGACAATGCCTTCCTGCTTATTCTCCAATGGTTCACTATGCACGATAACCTTTGCGCCATTGGCAATTGCCTGATCAACAAAGCGATGACCATCAGACATCATGCCCTTGACGCAGAAAAAGATGGAATCCGGCCGCTTTGTACGGCTGTCAGCCATCAGTCCCCTGATCTCAATATCCGGTACATTTTCAAACAATTCACTCAGTTTCATACGCTTTCTCCAATAAGCTTTCCATCTTCAGATTTCACAAGCTTCAGATGTTCTATGCCCCTGTGCAGGGGAACATCCTTTGCATAAACCGGAAAGTATTGCGAAGAATGGCCTTTCACATAGCCATTTTCCTCTGTTTCAAAGATAACTTCAACCTCTTTGCCAACCCATGATTGCATATAATCCTCTTCGAGATTTCGGGAAATCTCCATACAGATCTTTGTGCGTTCCTTCTTGATGCGCGGATCAACCTGTCCCTGCATAACCGCAGCTGGTGTACCTTTGCGGGCAGAATACGGAAATACGTGCAGAAAGGAAAACGCACATTGTTTCAGGAAATCACAGGTTGCTTTGAATTCTTCTTCACTTTCCATCGGAAAACCGGTAATGAGATCACAGGATATGGAAATATCCGGAATCTCATGACGGATCATTGTTATTTTATCATAGTACTGCGCCGTGTGATATGGACGGTTCATGCGCTGCAGCACAGAATCGCAGCCCGACTGCAAAGGAATATGCAGATGACGGGCAATGCGCGGTTCATTTTTGATAAGTTCTATCATTTCATCATCAATTTCTGTAATTTCAATGGAAGAAATGCGCAGTCTCTGTAAAGCAGGCACCTCATGGAGAATACGCTTCATGAGTGCAGCCAGTGTCACCCCATACTCCCTGCCATATCTTCCGGTATGAATACCCGCAAGCACAATTTCAGGATAATGTTCTGCCAGGCGCCTTGCTTCAGCGATGACAAGATCTGGTTCCATGGACCTCTCTCTGCCTCTTGCATACGGAATGACACAATACGAACAAAACTGGTTACAGCCATCCTGTACTTTGAGATAAGCCCTTGTCCTGTTTTCAAACTGCTCCGCTTCCATGTTATCAAAAGGAATATTCTCTAGTTCACCACGCACGCGGATTTTCTTGTGGTCTTTAAGATATGTATCGATATAAAGCGGTACATTATTCTTATAGCGGGTGCCGGCAATAATTTCCGCATCTTCGAGCATACCCTCATCCACTTCCGCATAACAGCCGGTCATACAGATGATGGCATCTTTGTTCAGCCGTCTTGCCCTGTGCATCATCTTACGGCTTTTGGAAGCCGCCATATTCGTTACCGCACATGTAAAGATCAGCACTGCATCTGCAGCCTCTTCAAAAGGAACCCTTGTCCATCCCTTTTTCTCCATCACTGACGCAATGCTTTCGGCTTCAAAAGCATTGACCTTGCAGCCAAGATTACATATTGAAAACTTCATATCATTCTCCACAACATTCTCCAATTACACTGCAGGCATATAGCGCAGCCGTCTCTGCCCGAAGGATACGGCTGCCAAGTGTTACCGCCATATAGCCCCTGTCAATCAGATACTCTGCTTCAGCATCGGAAAAACCACCTTCTGGTCCGATGACAACTGTGATGCTGGAAGCACCTTTGATCGTTTCACTGATCTTTTTGCCACTGTAGCGGGCATTTTCAAAGGCGAGCATCTTCACATCACTTGTAAAACGCTCAAGAGAAGAAAATGACACAACTTCAGAAAGGGCAGGCACAACATTACGCTTGCACTGGGCGCTTGCCTCAAGCAGGATGGTATTCCATCTTGCCATGAGTTTATCCTTCTTCTCTTTTCTTTCATGGACGACACAACGACTGCTTTCAAAAGGAATAATGCGCTTTACACCAAGTTCGGCTGCCTTCTGCAGCACAAGTTCCATCTTCTCACGGCGTATCAATGCCATGCATAATGTCACATCAACCGGTAATTCATTGACCATGTCATCTTCTTTTTCAACAATGGCATAGACCCGCTTTCCTTCTGTATATACCCGTGCAAAATAACCTTTGCCATCATGGACAAGACGGATGGTCTCATCATGCATGCGCAGCACAGTTCCGGCATGATGCGCCTGTTCTTTTGTAAATTCATATGTTGTACCAGCAAAAAGCGGCACATCACTAAAATACTGTTGCATAAAACCAAAAGAAAACGAACTCAGTCGTCTTCTTTTTCCTCCTTTTTGTCTTTCACTTCTACTTCCAGTTCAATCACCTTGCGCTGATCTGCCCTGGTGATGGTCACATGGAGGTTTTCATAATCAAATTCCTCGCCAACAGAAGGAATATGTTCCAACTGGTGAATAGCCCAGCCGGAAACGGTGATGTAATCATAGTCATCATCGTCCACATCGACATCAAACCGTTCAAACAGATCATCGATATCCGCATCACATTTGACAAGATAATGCGTATCATCAATCTTCTGGTAATACTCACGGACAGTGTCATGTTCATCCCAGATTTCACCGACAAGTTCTTCAATAATATCTTCCAGGGTGATGATACCTTCTGTACCACCATATTCATCCAGCACAACCGCCATCTGCATCTTCGCTCCCTGCAGCTGCTTGAGAAGGGTCGAAATCTTCGTATTGTTGCTGGTATAGATCACCGGTTTGATCACCCTGCGGATTGGATAATGTTCATACATCATCTGGGAATAGAAATCCTTTTCATGGATGACACCTACAATATTATCGATGGAATTTTCATAGACAGGAAGTCTTGAAAAAGAATGGTAACGGAATGTTTTCTCCAGTTCCTTCAAAGGTGTAGTGATATCCACAGCCACAATATCGACACGCGGTGTCAGTACATCCTTGACATCCACATCATTAAATTCAATCGCTGCTGAAATCAGATCGGACTCGTGTTCTTCCAGATCGCCTTCCTTTTCTGCCTCATCGACCATGGTGATGAGTTCATCCTGGATATCACCATCTTCTTCATCGATGTGCACAAAGTGGAGCACTCCCTGCTTCAGCAGTTTGAATATCCAAGTCAGCGGAGTAAACAATGTCTCAAAGAAACGGACAAAGCCAACCGTTTTGATGGCAAACTTCTCCGGCATGCTTTTGGCAAGGCACTTTGGCATTGTCTCACCAAAGATGAGGACAATGATCGTGATGACTAGCGTTGAAACAGCAGGACCAGATGCCTGTCCGATCAGATTGATGAAAAGGACAGTACCTACCGTAGAAGCAGAAATGTTGACAATGTTATTGCCAATGAGAATCGTTGTCAGAAACTTATCAAAATCATCCAGTATCTTCAACACAAGACCAGCTTCCGCTTCGCCATTATTCTGCATATTCCTGAGGCGTATCCTGTTACAGGAAGAATAGGCTGTCTCTGTTGCGGAAAAGATACCGGAAAAAGCTACGAGCACAACGAGCAGGATAATATATGTCATATTGTCATTCATCGTGCATCACCTCTGTACCAATTACCACCAGGTTCAGGTTCGTTTTCTTCATTTGCTGCATAAGAAACAGCAGTTTCATCGGCAGTCATGCAATGAAGAATACATGCTGCCTGACACAAGTTAACTTCCATGTTTTGTATTCTCTCCTTGAAGCAATATTATACTGGAAAATGGCTATTTGTAAATGAAGGTACAAAAAAACTGCCCCGAAGGACAGTTCAGATGTTATCTCTTGAAGAAACCTGGGATGCCGTCATCGTCATCATCCACAGCCGCATTGAAGTTCTGTGTGAAGGAGAGACCATCATCCTCATCTTCTTCCGCAACAACACCACTCTGTGGCTTGGAACCGATGATCGGCTGGGTATCTCTTGCCGGAGCATCTGTTTCAATTGTTGTTGGCTTTGGCAGTTCAAATCCGGTAGCGATAACAGATACGATGATGGAATCACCAATCTTGTCATTGATCGCAACACCGAAGATGATATCGATATCGTTGCCAGCTGCTTCACGGATGAAGTCAACTGCTTCACTTGCATCATATGCGGACATGCTTGCACCACCGGTAACGTTGATGATCGCACTCTTTGCGCCAGCGATAGAAGCTTCCAGCAATGGGCACTGGATCGCACGGTTTGCCGCATCCTTTGCCTTGTCTTCGCCATCAGCCATACCAATACCAAACAATGCGCTGCCCTGACCTTCCATGACACTCTTGATATCAGCGAAGTCAAGGTTGATCATTGCCGGAACAGCAATGAGGTCTGTGATTGTCTGTACACCCTGGCGGAGGATGTTATCTGCTTCCTTGAAGGCATCTTCAAATGGAATATGTCCAATGACTTCAAGAACCTTGTTGTTAGAAATAATAATCAAAGAATCTACATATTCCTTGAGCTGTTCAAGACCCTGTTCAGCCTGGGTCATTCTCTTGCGGCCTTCAAAGCTGAATGGCTTTGTTACAATACCAACTGTCAGACAGCCAAGTTCCTTGGCAATCTTGGCAAACAGTGGAGAAGCACCAGTTCCTGTACCACCACCAAGACCTGCTGTAAGGAATACCATATCTGCACCTTCGAGCGCTTTGCGGATTGCATCTTCGCTCTCTACTGCAGCTTTGCGTCCATTGTCAGGATTACCGCCAGCGCCAAGTCCCTCTTTACCGAGCTGAATCTTGTTGGCAACCGGTGAAACATCCAATGCCTGTACATCGGTGTTGGCTACATAGAACTCAACGCCCTGTACACCTTCCTGTACCATGCGGTTGACTGCGTTTCCACCAGCACCACCAATGCCGAATACCTTGATCTTAGCAACCTGATTGTATGTTAAGTCTGCCATAATATTACCTCTCCATTACTTCCTTCCTTCAAGGAACAGTCCCTTGAGCTTGCTTGTCAGCGTATCTTCCTTCGTGTTCCCATCAGGCTTTTTATCTCTGTACGAAACAGCCTTGATGAACGCTTCCATGTCGATGCTGTCATCGGTATAGCCGGTGATCGGCAGACGATCCTGGTAAGCATAGAACAAACCAAGGCACGTGGTCAGGCTGGCATTTCTGCCTCCCAGCGTGTCAGGAATATAGCAACGCACTTTTGCCTGCAATCTGTCCGCAAGCAATTGTGCAAGTCCCTGCGTTTCGCCACCTTCACCTGTTATCATAACAGCAGTTTCCCCTGCTTGCAAGATTGGGGCACATGTTTTTTGCAGATAAGAAAGCCATGAATTGACATTTGGCATCACGCAGTTGACCAGTTCCTTTTCACTGATGGTATGTGTTTTCCCCTCATTGGACCAGATATGCACCGGATTATCTGATAATGCAGCACCACTGAGAATGGCACTATACTTGAACAGATCAATCGCATTATCACGTGATATGCCATATGTATCACATAGCGGGGCACATAGCTGTCCGATACCTGCCGGAATGACAGCTGCTGTCATCAGCCTTCCCTTCTTTAATAAGCCAAGGGAAGTAGACTCTCTTTCCACCTTGAGAATAATGACCTGCTGGTTGACAGATTGTTCAAACAGTGCCGCCTCCTTGCCTGCCGCATAGACATCAAGGAAGATGTCAATGATCCGGATACCGGACTTCTCCACTGCACCGCAAAGATCATATGCCATCTTTCTGTCTGCACATAACAAGTCAATATCCACCGTCAGCGTATCGCATTTTTCATTCAATGGAATACGTCTGGTAGAAATACCATTTACCGTATATTTGACATTCACAGTCTGAATCAGGGCATACTCTTTGCCAATATCCATATTCTGTGCCTTGCTCATGGCATTGCGGATATCCTGAATGGTGACTGTTTTGTCAATACCTTCTACATTCACGGTTGACTTGAAGCTGTATCGTTTCATACCGCAGGAAGGAATGGCAAGGATTGCACTCTTGATTCCTGCCCCTATCATCTTCTTTGTATTGTTGACAGCTGTGGTGATCGCCTGGGTAATGGCATCCGCATCAACAACCTTTTCGCCATCAAACCCACTGCAGGCAACACGTTCTACCTTGATGATATTAAAGCGGGTATTGAAGAATTCTCCAACAATAAGCCGGACTTCATGGTCTGATACTTCAACAGCCGTAAAAATCTGTTTATCGTTCACTTGTCAGCCGCTCCTTTCATTAACCATTACATATTAACACACTTCAACTTCTTTCGTGAACATTTTGTGAAATCTGCGCAATTGATTTTTTGTTGCAATTGGAAATAAGTCATGCTAAAGTAGTTAAGCAATTGTGTGAAGGAGGTTATGGTATGTCCAGAGTTTGTGCCGTATCCGGTAAGAAAGCTATGTCAGGTAACAGACGTTCCCATTCCATGCACGCCAGCCGTCGCAAGTGGAACGTCAACCTTCAGAAAGTTCATATGGTAGTCGACGGAAAGCCGGTTACAATGCGTATTTCCGCCCGCGCCCTCAAGACTCTCAAGGGAACTGGCAAGAAGGCTAAGGCCGTTGCTGAATAAATCGGAAACAAAAACAGGAATTCAATCGAATTCCTTTTTTTGTATGCTCACATCCAGAAGCGGACAAAGTCACTCTCCTTGTCATATGCCTTCCAGCCCGGATTGCCTGTCTTGAAGAAGTTATACCAGGCAGAAGACATATTCCTTGCAAGCTGATAATCCTTTCTGTCCATCGGCCGCCAGCACCTCTCCAATGTATTGAATACATACCAGAGTTCACTGGAATGGAAGGAACCCGCATCATCGCCAGGCAGTGGATGGTCAAAATAATAGAGATAAACCGGATTTTTATGTGCTGCACATGCACTGGCAAAGTTGCGCATACCATCGAAGAACAAGGAACGGAACCCATTTGCACCCTTTTCAACCATAATATCATTCGAAGTCATACCAAGCATATATGGAATGTCTGGTATATTGCCCGAAGCGCATACTTCATCAGCAGACACAGTGAGGAAGTAGTTGTCCACAACTGGTCCAAAGGCAAGGCTGCCAGTTCTTTCATACAGCTTTGGAAGCAGCCGTACAAGCTTTTCCGCTTTGACTTCACGCAGTTCAGCAATCGTTTCTACACCAGCCAGCTCCATGATCATTTCACCTGTATGATACGCATCTTCCAGTGTTCTCGATTTAAACAAACCTGTTCCACATCCTGCCCCACTCTGCATGATGGCACTATGGAACAAACCTCTTGTCAAAGGTGAAGCAACTAAGGCCTGTACACTCATAGCGCCGGCACTTTGTCCAAAGATACCAACATGTCCCGGGTCACCATGGAATGCGGCAATGTTCCTCTTCACCCACTTCAATGCTTCGATCTGATCGAGCATGCCATAGTTACCGGTTGTATGATATGGGTTTTCTTTTCTGAGATACGCATCTGCCATAAAGCCAAACACACCAACCCGGTAATTGACAGTGACAAGAATGACATTGTTTCTGGCAAAATCCATGCCATCAAATTCCATTTCGCTGCTGAAACCATGGTCAAAGGCACCACCATGAAACCATACCGCTACCGGAAGGTTCTCCCCTTCCTTTGGTGCATACACATTGAGATAGAGGCAGTCTTCATCCATAGATGGAATCGGATAAGACGAATCATCATAGAATTCCTTCCCATAGAATCCACCGTGGGGATCAGCCTGTGGGCAGATACTGGCAAATTCTAATGCCCTTCTGATACTGACCCATGGCTTTTTGGAAGCTGGTGCGCTGAAGCGCATACTGCCAACCGGTGCCTCCGCATATGGCACACCACGAAAAACCATGATACTGCCACAATCTTCTCCTCGTAAAATGCCTTCTTTTGTATTCACATCAATTGTTTTCATCAATATTGCGACAGTATCCCCCTCTTTATAGGATGGATAGGAATGCCGCTTGCCTCCCTTCTGTCAAATATCTTTAACGTGGTTCTATGAATTTCAGTTTTCTGAGCTGGCAGATTTGCCAATGTGCCTGCTGTCGGCATCTATACCCAATGATACAGGCTGTGTGATATTTTCACACACAAATAACAGCTGGATTGTAAAAGGCTCTCTTTTGACAACCTTTGCCTTGCCATCTCTTAGCAGATGTCTTGCTTTAGCTGGTTTGCAGGGCATAAGTGGCTTGCCCTCGATGTTTAGTACATACACCATGTATTTAGTACCTCCTGTATGTCAGAGTCATGCCGCCTTCGACAATGTTAATACAGGGTTTTTGACAGCAATACTGCTCCTTCCTGTCAGAGCTGTTTAATCACTATCCGCAGTGCAAAGGACCAGGTAGAAAATCCGCCGGTGCCTGTATATTCCTGCTTAACGCAGCACGATGAGTGCTTAGTCTGATCTACCGGACTTTTTCAAATCCCCACCTCTAAGCATGTGGCGTAGGTGGCGGGTAGTTGACATCAATCCCTGCTTTCAATGATCAATATTTTCCCGCGCTTTACAACAAGCCTGCCTTCTTCTCTGACCAGTTCATTAGACACCGTATAAAGATCCATACTTGTCAATTCCCTGTCACACAAAGGATATTGAAACCCTTCCAGGCTTACAAGCGCACCCTCTTGCGTAAAGAAAGATTTATATGGATAACCATCTTTCCTTAATACATATGTACCTTCAGAAACCGCATGAATCCGGTTGTAGTCATCTTCAAGCCATACAAAACCGGCATATTTCAGGGCAAGCCGCAAATTGACAATGGTATGGTCAATCCGCCTTCCAGCTGCACCAAGCAGAATGACTTTCTCATAGCCTCTTCGCTGTGCCTCAGATACGGCATGTTCTGAATCCGCATCATCCTTGATGGGGTTGAGGCGTATCACCTCATCACTTGCCTTTTCAATACGGGTGAATTCGTCATCGCTTACCGAATCAAAATCACCCACCGCAAGAACCATCGGAATGCCCTGGTCCGCTAAAACAAGCGCACCTTTATCCGCCCCGATATAGTCCACATCACTTCTATAGTCAACTTTACCACAAAGCTTTAAAGCAATGACTGCTGTCTTGTTCATAGTAATGACTGTACCGCTTCTTTGATATCATGCTTAAAGACATAGGAACCAGCTACCAGTACATCTGCACCTGCTTCTTTGCAAAGCTTTCCTGTTTCGCCATTGATACCACCATCGACTTCAACTTCAGCAGAAGGATTCGTTTCATCCAGCCAGCTGCGCAATGTATGAATCTTTGCAAGGGCATTGTCCATGAACTTCTGACCACCAAAACCCGGTTCTACCGACATGATGAGAAACAGATCAAAGTCATTGAGCAATGGTTTTAAAACCTGTACATCCGTGCCAGGTTTGATGGAAATACCGGCTTTCTTTCCTCTTTCATGAATATGCTTTGCAAGATTTTTGCAATCATCCGCTGAAGAAAGAGCTTCATAGTGGAAGGTTACAATATCTGCTCCGGCATCAATGAACACATCCGCAAAGAATACCGGATCACTGACCATGAGATGCACATCTTTGACTAGATCTGAGCTCTTGCAGAAAGCTTTGAGGATATCTGGTCCAAAGGTAAGATTTGGAACAAAGTGGCCATCCATTACATCATAGTGAATGTAGGAAGCACCGGACGCATTCATCTCTTCAACCTGTTTTGGAAACTGGCTATAGTCCAGTGAGAGAACTGAAGGTGCAATTTTCATCAGTAAGACTCCTTTCTTTCTTCAATCATTTTCAATACATCAAGATAATTCTGATACCGCACACGGGGAATCTTTCCCTCTTCCACCGCCTGTTTGATGGAACAGCCAGGTTCGTTGTGGTGTACGCAGTCATTAAAGCGGCATGTGCCGATATATGGCTGGAATTCCAGCACACTCTGGGCAAGTTCATCTTTTGTCATCCTTGAGAAATCAAGGGAAGAAAAGCCAGGTGTATCCGCAACAAGTCCCCCGGCAACCTTATGCAGTTCATTATGACGGGTAGTATGTTTTCCCCTGCCAAGTGATTTGGATATTTCCTGTGTGGCAAGATGGAAAGAAGGTTCAAGCAGATTGAGCAGCGTGCTCTTTCCCGCCCCGGACTGTCCGGTCAAAACAGATATCTTTCCCTGCAATACTTCACGCAACGCTTCATCCTGTTCATGCTTTGATGAGCGTATGACACGCATTGGTCCTTTTTCATATTCCTGGATATGCCGTTCCACATCTTCTGGTATGCCAAGGTCACACTTGGTGACAATGAGCACCGGCTCGATACCGGCATGAACGATGAGAAAGGATAACCTGTCAATCAATACAGTAGAAAAATCCGGGTCTTTGATTGACATCACAATGAGTGCCTGATCGACATTGGCACAGGCAGGACGGATGAGAAATGTCTTGCGGGGAAGCAGTTTTTCTACCATCCACTGTCCATTGACATTCCGGCATTCCACCATATCACCCGCAACCGGCTTTTTCACAAGGCGGATCTTACCCATGAGAAATGCTTTCTCCATCGTTCCATCCGCAAACAGAAGCGTATATTCTTTGGAAACAATTTTTATGATTCTGGCCTGCATATCACCTCTTAATAGTAATAAAGAACAACATAGTTGCCATCTTTCTGTGTATAGGATGAACCGACAGATGGATCTGTGCGCACAACCGTACCATACTTTATCTCTTTCACTTCCTCTTCACTAAGGGTTGAGGAATCAAGGGTACTGGTCAATACCATAATGCCCATATCGGTCAGTTTTTCATAAGCCGCATCAACTGTCATACCGATGATATCAGAAGGTATGACATATTCCGGATAGGCTTCATAGACAAGGGTAATGTCCACCGGCTCCTCTTTGGAAAACAACTCCCCTGCTGCTACACCTTCCTGGCGGATGATGCTGCCAGCCTCTGTCCCTGAACCGGTTTCTGTTTTTTCATGTACCGCCACAAGGGGAAACTGGCTCAATGTCTTCATTGCGGATTCGATCTTACGGCCCGTGAAATCCGGCATCGGAATACCGATACCACTGGAAACGACAAGTTCAAGCTCTGTACCTTTTTCCACTTCACTGCCTTCTTTTGGTGAAGAAGAGATGATTCTTCCTTCTTCGATATTCTCACTCAATGCATAGGTAAGATTTCCTTCATCCACTGTTAATCCCGCATCCTGCAGGATGGTGATCGCCTCATCGAGGTTTTTGCTGGCAACCTCTGGCACAACAACGGTTCCATAAAGGATACCCGTGAAATACAATGCGGCTGTTACAATGCCTAGTGCACAAACAACACCAAGGGCAATCCACTTTCCCTTGCCGGACTTTTTCTTTGTGGATGACTTCTTTTCATGGCGGTTTGCTTTTCTTTCAAATGTATCATCGATGTCTTCATCCTCATCATCGACTGGTCTGCCATCGGAAAAAGACATTTCATAAGATTTTTTGAGGTCCTTGTACTTGCGGGTTGTAACCCTTGGTTCATTTGCCCTTTGAGGCAGAAGACATGTTTCAATATCCTGTAACATTTCTTCAGCAGTCGCATAGCGGTCTTCGGGATTTTTGGCTGCTGCCCGCAGAACGATATTTTCCACTGACTGGGGAACCATTGGATTGATGACCCGTAAAGAAGGCATCGGCTCACGAAGATGCATCAACGCAATCTGGACGGCCTGGTCTGCTTTGAATGGCACATCTCCGGCAAAGATTTCAAACATGACAATGCCAAGGGCATAGATATCTGACTGTACGGTTGCCTGCTGTCCACGGGCAAGTTCCGGGGCAAGGTAATGCACAGAACCCATGACATTATTGGCCTGGGTGAGCTGCAGGCTGCCTTTGGCAGTCGCGATGCCAAAGTCGAGCATCTTGATGGAACCATCAGATTTGACAATGACATTCTGTGGTTTGATGTCACGATGAATGATACCGCGGCTGTGTGCCTCCGCAATAGCAGAAACAAGCTGCTTCATGATATCAACGCCCTCTTCATTCATCAGCGGTCCACGTTCCCGGATCACCTGTTTCAATGTCTTGCCAGGGACATACTCCATGACGATATAATGATGTCCTTTATAGTCACCGACATCATAGACTTCCACGATATTTTTATGGGTGAGGGCAGTGGCAGCCTGCGCTTCTCTTTCAAAGCGCAATATACTCACCGCATCACTGGAAAGATCTGCACGCAATATCTTCACCGCAACATGCCGGTTGAGAATGGTATCTATAGCCAGGAATACATCAGCCATACCACCCTGTCCGATGTGGCGGACAACTTCATAGCGGTTGGCAATCATGTTCTTTCCACTCATGCCTTCTCACCTTCTTCCAGATCGATCAGGATGACCGTTACATTATCCATGCCACCCGCATCGAGGCTTGCCTTGATCAGCCTTCTGCTGCGCAATGATGGATCATTGTCCGTATTGAGCACAATGGCACGGATTTCCTTTTCATCGACATAGGAATGCAGACCATCCGAACAAAGCAATATGCCATCCATCTGTTCAAGATGCAGATCAATATCACATCTGACACTTTCCCATACACCTACCGCATTTGTCAGCACATTTTTGCGAGGGTAGTTCTCCGCTTCTTCAGGCGTGAGTTCCCCATGCATTAACATGTCATTGACAAGGGTATGGTCAGTGGTAATCTGTCGGAAATCCCCATTATGACGGAAAGCATAGGCTCTTGAGTCACCGACATTGACAATGAATCTGCCAAAGGATGTTAACAGTGCCCCACAAAGTGTCGTTCCCATGCCTTTGAGGTCACTGTGACTCTGCCCGGTTTCATAAATCTGCTTGTTTACAGCACTGACACCATCTCTGATCCATGCCTTGATTTCATTGATGCTCTGAAAACCTTTGTTTTCAGAAAAAGAAACAGAGAAGTAATTCACAGCCATACGGCTTGCGACATCCCCACCAAGGTTTCCACCAATACCATCGCAGACAAGCGCAAAAACATCCCCTGCCTCATTACAGGCGATGACATAACTGTCCTGGTTTGTTTTACGCATTTTGCCCTTGTCCGTCATTCCATAGTATTTCATCGGCCGTCCTTTTCCTTTTCGTGTTTTGCGCGCAGCTGTCCACATGCTGCATCAATATCTTCCCCATGTCTTGTGCGCAATGTAGCCTTTACACCATGTTTCATCAATACATCATAAAAATGCAATGCGGTTTTGGCATCGGTTGAACGATAGCCATTTTCATCTACCTGGTTATACGGAATCAGGTTGACATAAGCATTCATGCCACGGATCCTGTCCGCAAGTTCAATGGCATTTTCATCGCTGTCATTGACACCATGTAAAAGAATATATTCAAATGTCAGACGGCGGTGATTGCCTTCGCTGTAGTGGCGTAACGCTTCCATGAGCGTATCCATATCATATGCCTGATCAATTGGCATGAGCTTCTTGCGCAATGCATCATTGGAGGCATGTAAGGAAATGGCAAGGTTGTACTGTACATGTTCACTTGCAAAGTCATAGATGCGCGGCACGATGCCACATGTGCTGATGGTAATGTGACGGGCACCAATCGCAAGACCATGGTCGCTGTTGATAATACGGCAATATGTCATGACATTGTCATAGTTATCAAATGGTTCACCTGTTCCCATGATGACAATATTGTCAACGCGTTTTCCCACCTCATCGAGCATCTTCTGCACATACATCACTTCGCCAGTCATCTCACCAGCCGTAAGGTCTCTCTGCTTTTTCAAAAGACCGCTCGCACAGAATGTACAGCCCATGTTGCAGCCAATCTGGGAAGATACACAAAGGCTCTCCCCATAGGCAAAGTGCATCAGTACACTTTCCACACTCGAGCCATCCATCATTTCAAAAAGGAACTTGATCGTTCCATCTTTTGCCGTCTGACGGGTAATTTCCTTCAGCGGCATGATGACAAAATTCTCCTTCAACTGTTCAATGAATGCGGCAGGAAGATCTGTCATCTCATCAAATGACAATACCCTTTTGCGGTAAAGCCATGTAAAAATCTGCTTTGCACGATATAGTTTCTGTCCAAAGCGTCCAACAACTTCTTCAAGCTGTTTCAAATCATAATCATAAATCGTCTGCATACCCATAAATCATACCATGAATTTCATTTCGTTTTGCATAATTGTGCCATATAGAAGCCATCTCCACCATCTTCAAACGGAAACATCGTCTTCTCACAAAGCAATGTAAAATCCGGATGTTCTTTCAGGAACCACGCAATCTGTTTCTCATTTTCCTTCTTGTTCAACGTACACGTGCTATAGACCATCATGCCACCCTTTTTCAAATATGGTGCATTGGCAAGCAGTATCTCTCTTTGTGTTTTCACAAGAGCATCGATGTTTTCCGGCAAGAGATGCCAGCGTATTTCCGGTTTATGGGAAAGATCACCAAGACCGGAACATGGCACATCAAGCAGAATGCGATCAAAGCATTCCAGAGCATAGACATCCTTTTTACAGGCATCATTAACCACAGCCTTCACGATGGTCACCCCTGTCTTCTCCATCAGTTGTCCGATAAGATGTACCCTTGCCTCATAGATGTCCGAAGCAATGATTTCTCCCTCATTTTCCATTAACATGGCAATTTCCTGTGTCTTAGTGCCAGGCGCAGCACAGGCATCCAGCACCTGCATGCCAGGCTGAACACAAAGAAATGCTGGAACCATAGATGAATGGATATCCTGAATAAGCACCTTTCCCCTTGCAAAGTCTTCCGTTTCCTGAATGGGCACATCACTTGTAAAAGAAATGTCATTGACAAAGGTATAGCGCTTTTCCAGTTCTTTCTTATCCGCTTTCAATGTATTGATTCTGCCAAAGGTAGTGGAAGGTTTCTGGTCACTTTCCAATATCTTCTTTGTGACTTCCTCACCATAATGTGCTTTCCATAAACCAATGATCCACTCTGGATGGCTGTAGCGCACAGCCTCCTCTTCATATTGTACAAATCCCTGTTTCTGCACCTTATGCAGCAAGGCATTCACAAATCCTTTTTCTTTTTCATCGGCCATAGACACTGCCGCATTGACGATGGCATAATCCGGCACCTTATCAAGAAAGAACATCTGATACACTGCCATATCCATATTCAAAGCAGTTTTCAATCTGACCTTTCTTTTCGCATACTTCTTCCACTGCGCTTCAAGAAGTGTATAGTTGCGTATTGTCCCATAGACAAGGGTGCTCACAAATCGTTTGTCCTTGTCAGCCAAACCACTTTCATTGCGCATCAGTAAACCGGCATAGCCATGTTCACCAAATACACGCACCAGTACATCCAGCGCATAACTTCTTGCGTCCATATCCTAACCATCCAGCACCATCGGATTGACATCGATCACAAGCATATTTGCCCGCCTCTTGTCATCCTGTTCCAGCAGGGTGCTGATATCCTTTCTCATTTCATCAAGGTCTCTTCCTTTGAGAATAATCCTTGCCCGGAAGAGATCTCTACGCTTCAAAAGCACAATGACCCCAATTGTCTTGTAATTCCCAACAAGTCCATTCTTCAGCCAGAGTGCCGCTTCCCTGACCCGCTTTTCATCCTTTCCCTGCACGAGCAGAGAAACAAGATATGTATACGGTGGATACATGCAGCGGTGACGGAAATCCATTTCCATTTTAAAGAAGGTACGATAGTCCTGTCTGAGGGCACATTGCACGGCATAGTGTCCTGTATCAAATACCTGGAAGATAACATCTCCCTTTTTCGCAGCTCTGCCACTTCTGCCAGAAGCCTGCATCAGAAGATCAAATGTCTCTTCACAGCTATGGAAATCACTTCTCTCCAGTCCGCTGTCTGCCGCCAGTATGCCAACCAGTGTCACCTCGGGAAAGTCGAGTCCCTTGGCAATCATCTGTGTGCCCAAAAGAATGTCACCATCTGCCATAAACTGCCGCAATATCTTTTCATGGGCATTTTTGCGCGACACGGTATCCGCATCCATGCGGTAAATCTTTGCACAAGGATACAGTTCCTGTACTTCTTTTTCGAGTCTTTCCGTACCATAGCCGGTACCGGTAAAGCCAGCTGTACTGCCACATGACGGGCACTTGAAAGGCACTTTCATTTCCGTTCCACAGAAATGACACTTGAGACGTCCAATAGAACGATGATAGCTCATGGAAAGCTCACAATGCGGACACATGATGGCTTCTCCACAACTGCGGCAATACAACGCACTGTTATAGCCTCTTCTGTTCAGCAGCAGAATAACTTTTTCATGTTTTTGAAGCCTGTCCGCAATCTTTTCCTTCAAAAGACCCGAAAGAACCGTATTCCCACGTTCCATTTCCCGTTTCATATCCACTGCTATGATCTTTGGCAAAGACTGGTTGATTCTTTCATCCAGTTCCACAAGCGTATAGACACCTTTCAAAGCCCTGGCATACGAGTCAAGGGAAGGTGTCGCTGAGCCAAGCAGTAAACGGGCATGATGGTATTCACTTCGCCATAAAGCGACATCCCGACAGTGGTAGGAAGGCTGTTTATCCTGTTTATAGCTGCCATCATGTTCTTCATCCATAACGATGAGACCAAGGTCACTAAATGGCAGAAAGACCGCACTTCTTGTACCGACAACAATTCTTGCCCTGCCGCTTTTCACCTTGACATATTGTTCATACTTCTCCTGGGAATTGAGACCGCTATGATAGATGGCAAGCTCTTCACCAAAGCGTCGTGTCACCCGATCAATCATCTGTGGTGTCAGAGCAATTTCCGGCACAAGGATCAATACCTGTTTGTTTTCATTCAATTCCTTAGCGGCAAGCTGTAAATAGATTTCCGTCTTGCCAGACCCGGTAACCCCACGCAGCAGCACAGCACGGCTGTCTGCAGTCTCAATTTTCGTCAATACTTCTTTCTGGGCAGTACTTAATACCGGAGGAACATCCCGCACTTCATGTATGGTAGAAGGTGCTTCCTTTTCCTTTTCAAAGGCCACAAGGGCACCACTATCCACCATCTTCTTAGCCAGAGTTGGATATGCCTTACGCAGATCCCCATAACGCATCTCCCCTTTTTCTTTGACAAGCATATATGCCTGTAATTGTTTCGGGGTCAGGTTTACTTCATTTTCGGAAATGCGCACATACCGTTCCATAACAATATGTTTTGCACTGGAAGAAGGACGGATCTTTGGTGGCAGAATACATTGGAAACAGGAAATGGTTGTCGAAAGAGTTGTCTTTTTCATCATCAAAGCAAGATCATGAAGTTCATTTGTGATGAGGGGTTCCTCATCAATGACCGCATTGACCATGCGGATTTCCATGCCCCTCTGCTTCTCTATTTCTGCTTTGGACAGATTACTTTCTTCAACGGTTTCCACAAAACCGACAAGCTCGTGGTGGTTGAAATCTACACTCACCCGGCAGCCAGGACTGACCTGAACATCTGAAAGATAGGTAAACGTATGATCTAATGTGCGTACAGGATGTTCAATCCAGCATTCCAGTATGTACATAACCGCCCTCCCATCTCTTATCATTCTACTCTTTTTGGCCACGCTTTTGCATGGCAGAGAACTTTCCACTGCGCTATAATACCATCAAATCTGGAGGAACATATGAAAAACTGGAACCGGATCGTCATCAAAGTCGGCACATCCACAATCTGCCGTCCAGACGGTACTTTAAACTTACGAAAAATAGAACGCTTTGCCCGCATCATTACCGATTTAAAGAATGCAGGAAAAGAAATAGTCATGGTCACTAGTGGAGCCATCAGTGTTGGTTCCCATAAGATTGGCTGGGGTAACCGTCCAAAAGATATTGCTTTAAAGCAGGCAGCTGCTGCTATTGGTCAGTGTGAACTCATGAGCATCTATGACCGCTACTTCATGGAATATGGATCTACCACAGCCCAGATACTGCTGACAAAGGCAATTACCGAAGACCCGGTTGGACGGGCAAATGTCATTGCGACTTTCAATGCTTTGTTAAAGACACATGCCATTCCAATCGTCAATGAAAATGACTCTGTCGCAACAGAAGAAATTGTCTATGGCGATAATGATACACTGTCTGCCATCGTCGCTTGTTTTGTCAAAGCAGACCTGCTTGTCATCCTTTCTGACATTGATGGTCTCTATGACAAAGACCCGACAGCGCATTCAGACGCAAAGCTCATCCCATTTGTCAAAGACATTGATGCGGTACGTGCTTCTGCGGGAGGAAGTCATACAGAAAATGGCACGGGTGGTATGGTCACAAAACTCCATGCGGCTTCCATTGCCCATGCGTCCAACATTCCTACCATTATTGCCAGTGGTGAAGACCCGCATATTCTCTATGACATCAGTGATGGCAAGCAGGTTGGCACACTCTTTCTTGCCGGAAAGGAAACAGAATGATGGATATCACCAACTATGTAAAAGCTGCCCATATGGCTTCCCGTACATTGCGTACTAGTGAAGATGTCCTTCGTTCCACCATCCTGCGGGAATTTGCGGATGCCTTATTGCAGCACAAAGAAGAAATCTTATCCGCTAACAAAGAAGACTATGACAATGCACAACAGCAAGGCATGTCTTCTTCCCTGCTTGACAGATTGTTACTAACAGAAAAGCGTATTGAAGCGATGGCTGAAGGCGTCAGGGAAATTGCTGCTATGGATGATCCTTTACATAAAGTACTGGAAGAAAGAACATTATCATCTGGTGTACATCTCAAAAAGATATCTGTACCCATCGGTACCATCGGCATCATCTATGAGGCACGCCCAAATGTGACGGCAGATTGTGCAGCATTGTGTCTGAAAAGTGGCAATGCCTGTGTACTGAAAGGTGGCAAGGAAGCCTACAATTCTTCCCTTGCGATTGTAACCCTGATCAGAACAATACTTACAAACTATAACCTCAACAAAGACCTGGTCACTTTGTTGCCAAAGATCAGCCACGAAGAGACACAGCGCTTTATGGAATGCAGGGAATATCTTGATCTTCTCATACCAAGAGGTTCAAGAAGGCTCATTCAGTCAGTCGTCGAAAATGCGACCGTCCCGGTTATTGAAACAGGTGCTGGCATCTGCCATGTGTATGTAGAGAAAACGGCAGACTTTGCCATGGCAGAGCGAATTATCATCAATGCCAAGTGCCAGAGACCTTCCGTATGCAATGCCATGGAAACATTGTTGGTTGAAAAAGTCATTGCGGACAGGTTTGTGCCATTTATTGCTTCAAGTATGCATGAACAAGGTGTTATGATGTACGGGGATGAGATCTGTATTTCTCTTTCAGATGATATCTTACCTGTTAAGGAAGACAGCTATGATACGGAATATGGTGATCTCATCATGAATATACATGTCGTTGAAAGCACTGCAGAAGCCATTGCCCACATTGAAACACATGGCACCCATCATAGTGATGCCATCATCAGTGAAGAGGCAAACGAAGTGGCAATGTTCATGAACGGTGTAGACAGCGCATGTGTATACCACAATGCATCAACCCGCTTTACCGATGGTAATGTATTTGGACTTGGTGGAGAAATCGGTATCAGTACCCAGAAACTACATGCCCGTGGTCCGATGGGCTTAACGGCATTAACAACCTATACATACCATCTAGAAGGAAAAGGAGAAATCAGAGAATGAGAACGAAAAAACAGTACATGCTCGGCTTCATTGGATGCGGACACATGGGTATGGCCATTGCAAGAGGTTGTGTACAGAACGAATACCTCGAAAGATGGCAGGTCATTGTCTATGACCATCATCAGGAAACAATGAAAACAGCCAAAGGTGAGCGGTTTGCCCTGGCTGAAAGCGAAAAGGAAATTGCCGAAAAGGCACATATTGTCGTATTGGCCGTCAAACCAGATCAGGCAGAGACAGCATTAAATGCCATCAAGTACAGCCATCCGGAATGTGTATTATCCATCGTCACTGGTCTTTCCATTGCCCATATGCGCGAAATTCTTGGTGAAGATATTGCCATTGTCAGAGCAATGCCAAATACACCATTACAGATCGGTCATGGTGCTACAGCCCTCTGCCGCAGTGAAAACTGTGCAGCTGATGAATATGACTTCATTTTCCAGATGTTCTCTTCCATGGGTGTAGCAAGAACCATTCCGGAAGACAAGATCAATGCGACCATTGCCATCCATGGTTCTGTTCCTGCCTATGTTTATTACTTTGCACAATGCATCGTCAATGATGCTGTAGCACGCGGTATTGATGAAGACAGTGCAAGAGCACTCTTAGTAGAAACGATCATTGGTTCTGGATATCTCATGAAAGAAAATGCCACAACCTCACTGGATGAACTCATCAATGAAGTTGCGACAAAAGGTGGCACAACTATTGAAGCTATCAATGAACTCAAAAAGCAAAACCTCGAAAAGGTCCTGCATGAAGCAGATGAAAAGTGCATCAAACGGGCAGAAGAACTCTCAAAGTAAGCAAAGGAGATCAATGCTGATCTCCTTTTCAAATACCAGATATCTTCGCAAACTCAACTATTCTGAAATCAGTTAACATCACTTCATTCGTCTTTGTTCAGCTTCGTAATAATTATGTTGCAATTTTGACAGTAAAATGACGGTGTTGTTTTGTGCCATTGCTTTCGTATGACAATATCATCAGGATTTACAACCGTATGCCATCTGTCTTTTGTGCTGAAAAGCATGCGGTTTCTTCCTGTATTGATATATCCAGGTCTCGTTTCCTGATTGCAGTATGGACATTTCATCGTTTCGATACCTCCCTGTAATGAAGACAGATTATTTATGGCACTATCTGATAATGCGAAAGAATACTCTCTGCAGTTTGCAGAAACAGTTCTTTTTCTTCTTCATCACTGACAACATGATCATAGGATAATAGATCACGTATATACAGTATTTCCTCCGGGTCATCTTTCACACAGCAGGATGGTCCATCTATTCTCAGATGTCCATACCATGTACTGGAATACATATAGGCATTCTTTACAGCAGGACGAGGCGCATCATTCAGAAAGACAAGATATTGTGTACCTGTCTCTAATGGTAAGGAACCATCAAAATCCATGCCATATATCGAAAGATCATAAACATGAATTACCATACCTTCTTCTATTCCTTCACCTTTGATTACCGTATCCACACTACACTGTGAAATATAGGCATTCCCATATTGTTTTGATCCTTCAAGTGCTGTCACAACAAGAATGTACGCACTCTGTTCTTCCATGTCTTCTCTTGTGCTTTCTATGGAATGGTCAAATATTCCATCTGTATCATAAAACAGTGAATATTCTTCATAAGGCATGCCAAAGTATTCCCTGTACAACTGTGAATCCATTTCAGAGGCATGAAGACTCCACTTGCCATAGATGACAAGCCCAACAGAAATCAAAAGAACAATGACAATGCCAGCTTTGAACAATTTCCGCTGTTCACGAATGATTTTTCTGATCAGTTTCATAGGCTGCCTTCTTTCACTTTCCCATTGTCCACTTTGTAGATGACATCACATAACAAGGAAAGATCTTCCTTGTTGTGTGAAGCCAGCAGAATCAGTCTTCCTTCATTCTTCAGATCAATGATCAGTTTTCGGACAATTTCAATTCCACTTTCATCAAGACCATTTCCCGGTTCATCGAGAAGAATGAATGTCTGTCCTTCCATAAAAGCCTGCCCAATGCGAAGCCTTTGTTTCATGCCAAGAGAATATTCGCGATACTGTTTGTCTTTCTCTTCTTCAAGACCAACCTTTTTCAAAACTTCAATGATATACCCAGGATCTTTCTTATGATTGATCTCATAGAGAAGCGAAAGGTTTTCCATACCGGTGAGTGATGGGTAAAAACCTGGTTCTTCAATCAACAGACCAATGTTTCTAAGATCAAAATCGTCGTGTATCAATGACTTTCCATCGATAAGTACATCACCAGAGGTTGGATAAATCAAAGTGGAAATCGCTCTGAACAACATTGTCTTCCCACTGCCATTGCGCCCAAAGAAGCCATATACATGACCACTTTCCAGCTTCAGATTCACATTGTCCAGAATTGTCTTTCCCTTAATCTGTTTTGTATAGTTTTTCACTTCAAGTATCATGTAAAATCACCCCTCAGATCCATATGCAGATAAACTTTTCGTATCAATACCATCATGCAAATGACAAGCAATCCTGCCCCAATATCGATTCCTTCTGTATAGAAGGAACATGCTATTGGAAGACATTGCAGCAATGGTGGAAAAAAAGTTATAGAGAAAAGAACTGCCACGACCACCAGCATTGCATAGATATATTTCGTAAATACAAGAGAAAGTACAACTGCCATCACATTCAGATTGTAAAAGACAAGACACAGATTGACTGTCACAACAAGACAGGACTTTAAATCAGACGCATGGAAATATATCAGCTGTCCACAAGAGAACAAGACTGCATAAAGAATTGCCTTGCCTGTATATTCCAAAGTCAGCCGATTGATGTATTGCGTTCTTCCCTTATACCGGAAATCAAAGTGTACAAGCTGATGATAGAAGGTAAAAGCAATTTCTATGAGTGAGATGAGAAATGGCAACAGCCAGAAGATCATTGCCAAGACTTGTGCTTCTTCTACAAAGAGGATGTCCTGTATGGAAGAAAAATCAGTCTTCACATTCCGGTCAAGATATATACCTTTGAGATATACTACCAGAGCAAGCTCCACTATCCACCTGCATATCATAACAACATTACGTTTCATCATATTCATCCCCTGGCATATATCCCATATGTTCACATCTATATTGCAGGGCAGAGATACTCAAAAACATGGTGAGAAGAACCTGCATAGCAACAGGCAGCCACCAGTTGTGCACCACAATCGGTAAAACAAAGAGCACTGATAATTGAAACATATCCGGAATAACGCTCATAGAAACCATAAGCATGGAGAAGATATCAATAGCTCCATAAAGAACAAATGTCACAATACAGGCAGTGGATCTCTTTTCCACAAATGCATTCACCACTTTGACAATGGCAATGATAAACAGGGCATGGACATAAACCGTAACCAGCAATGCAAACATCATATCCAGATTTTGTACATACAATTCCCCTTTCCACATAAGAGCAGGTACCTGCATAACAATACAAAGAATGGCAACCAGAATGCTTTCTTTGCAAAACAAAGATATTTCACATTGCAGAAAACTCTTCTTACGCATGATATAACCTGTCACATGCATGGCTGTATAGAATAGATAGTCCGCAAACAATATAAGCATCATGAAGGCATAACGGAGAATGGCATGTGATAACATCCCTGCATATGTTGTAAGAAATGGATCACTTGTACCACGTACAATTACACCACCACAAAGAAATGCAAGCAGAAATAATACAATGACAAAACGGTATCGCTTTGCATATTTCATAGTTTGTCCCTTTTCAAAAGCTGTGGAACAAGAAGGACCATACTGATCAAAGGAAGGCAGAGCATACCCACTAGCCACGGCACAAAATTCTTCATAAAGTATGGCTGTAATAACATCATCAGGGAATAGGCATTCATATTCAACGATGTCATGACAATATCAGATAACAGCAGGATAAGAAACGGCATAAGATAAATTACCACAAGAAACCGGCGGGGAATATAGAAAGAAATGGCATAACACAAACCCGACAACAAACCAAGCATGATGGATACAACCACTGCTTCTACAGCAACAGCCACAAAAGGAAATGACAGCCATAGGTTGTTTGTAATGATATCCGGATACCCGATCATATTGTATGGTAAATCCTGTGCATACCACATTCGGTTACCTGAACCATAGACAAGAAACAAAATAAGATAGTTCAAGGCAAATCCTGCCATCGCTATGAGAAACGAAACACCAACGGACATAACAAACCGGACAAGAATATTCTTCCTGTGGTCAATCCGTGCATACAATAATATATCTGTCCTCCGCTTTTCTTCCAGCCAGTCTGCATCAGAAAAAACAAGACCGAGTGCCACCGGAATATCTCGAAAAGTCCTGAAAAAGCCTGTAAAATCAGTGGTTCTTTGGAGCAGAAGGGCGCTTACTACACCACTGCTACACCATTTTTGAAAGAACCT
>CASEPS010000017.1 GCA_949289855.1 uncultured Erysipelotrichaceae bacterium | reverse complement strand
GGGATGGAATAGCCCGAACGAATACGCCTGTGGACATTGTGTAAGACACTGCGTTGTGAGAAATCGCAGCCAGTGCAGTAGTGGTTGAAGCAGGAAGCTTTGACTTCTATAAGTCGGAGTAGTTCACCACATACTTCATTTAAAGTTTATAATAATAGATATTTTTCACCTTTTCTCCCCTTGCATACAGCCAGTGAGAACGTGGTACATCCACTGTTCCAATGAGTGTACCACTGAGTTTTTCCAGTGTTTTGCGGGAAGGAATATTCTCTGGAGAACAGGTGATGACCATATGTTTCATATGATATCTGCTGCGTGCTATAAACATCAGTAAAAGACATGCATCATAGGCATAATGGTTACCACGATATTCTTTTTCAATGCGATACCCGACATTGCCCGCATAATATAATTCCTTGTTCATGCCAATGCGCAAATCACAATAACCTACCCGGATATTGGTATTGTGCAGATAAATACCGTAGTCAACCGAGGCATAACTTCTGCCAAAACCAGCATTCCGACTGTCTTCTTCCAGAAGGTCAACGGTATCCGAACAATACAGCTTTGGATGAAGAAATGATTTCAGATAATCGAACATACCAAACCTTTCTGCCTCTATTATAGTTTTCTTTTTCCCATTCTGCACAATTTCCGCTTACAATAAGACCATGGAGGTTGTTATGAACAAAAAAACATTCCCGGAAGGTTTCCTCTGGGGCGGTGCAACTGCCGCAAATCAGTTTGAAGGAGGCTGGAACGAAGGCGGTAAAGGCTGGAGTGTTGCGGACTGTGCAAGAAGCCACCTCGATGTGGATATACAGGACTACAAGAAACAGAATGAAGTGCTGATGAAGGATGTCGAAGAAGCAATGGCACATCCTGAAGACCTCGTCCACTATCCGAAGCGCCATGGTTCCGATTTCTACCATCATTACAAGGAAGACATAGCGCTGCTTGCGGAAATGGGGTTCAAAGTATTCCGTCTTTCTATCGCCTGGGCACGTATTTTCCCAAATGGTGATGAGGACAAGCCAAATGAAGAAGGCCTCAGGTTCTATGACGATGTCTTTGCGGAACTCAAAAAGTACAACATTGAACCACTGGTCACCATTTCCCACTATGAGCCACCACTGCATCTTGCTTTGGAATATGATTGCTGGTATAACCGGAAGACCATTGATTTCTTCATGAACTTTGTCAGGGTCATCGTTGACCGCTACAAGGGCTATGTCAAATACTGGCTGACATTCAATGAGGTCGACAGTATGATCCGTCATCCATATACAACCGGTGGTCTCATCCGTGACAGATTCAAAGACAAAAACTGGGAAGAAGTCATCTTCCAGAGCATGCACCACCAGTTTGTCGCAAGTGCGCTTGCCACAAAGTACATTCATGAAAATGAACCAGGTGCTATGGTTGGCTGCATGCTGACAAAGCTCACCTACTATCCATATTCCTGCAAACCAGAAGATGTATTGGAATGCCAGCAGAGAATGCGCGCTACATATTGTTATTCCGATACACAGGTGTTCGGTGAATATCCGGCATATCTGCTCGCCCGCTTCAAAAACCATGGTCTGCACATTGAAATGACAGAAGAAGACCTTGCCACAATGAAGGCATACCCTGTTGACTTCATTTCCTTCTCTTACTACTCTTCCAGCTGTGTAGCAAAAGATGATACAGGACTGGATACAACAGCAGGAAATACGGTCACAGCAATCAAAAACCCATACCTCAAGGCAAGTGAATGGGGCTGGCAGTCTGACCCGATTGGTCTTCGTGTTTCTCTGGTTGATCTCTATGACCGCTATAGAAAACCATTGTTCATTGTGGAAAATGGACTTGGTGAAAAAGAAGAACTTGTTGAAGATGGCAAGGGTTCCTATACCGTCAATGATGATGGTCATATCGATTACTACAAAGGACATTTCAAAGCCATGTACGATGCCATCGTTGAAGATGGTGTAGAACTGTTAGGTTATACAACATGGGCATGTATTGACCTTGTTTCAGAAAGTACAAAGCAGATGTCAAAGCGCTACGGTTTCATTTATGTGGATTGCGATGACTATGGCAATGGCACATATAACCGCTACCGCAAGAAGAGCTTCTACTGGTACAAGCACATCATTGAAACAAATGGTGCTGCTCTGTTTGAAGAAGACTAACTGAAAAGGAGAACCAAACGGTTCTCCTTTTGTTCTATCAGTCCTTTGCGGTAGACAATGTTTCAATATAGGCGTTCTTCAAAGCAATTCTGTCTGCTTCAGAAAGAGCAGTTTCAGTGCCGGAAAGAATCAGACCATTGACAAGAGAAACATGGTAACCGGTAACTTCACCATCTTTTACAGCAATGACATCTGGCAGATAGAAGGTGGCAGAAGAGCCATCCTGCGATGTGACAAATGTGCTGTTGATGAATGGTGTCAGGGCATTATAATCCGCAAGATCATAATTCTCACCACAGTCAATATAATAGACATTGATACCAAGGTCCCCGGCTGCTTCATTGAGCACAGGTGCCGCCAGTCTGCTTTCCAGACCATCCGCTTTTGCATAGAACAGAATGCCTGAACCTTTCTCATTGAAGAATCGCAAAGATTCCTTCATACTGATCTTTTCAAAGTTTGTCTCTTCCGCAAGACCATATGCACTCATGTCTGCTGTTTCTGTTGTCAGAACAACATCACTTGTAATCGTGATCTTCTCTGCTTTAATTTCCGGTTCCTGTTCCGGATTGGGATTGACAAACATCGATGCATAGACAAGAAGTATGCCTGCCAGAATAAGTTGTTTCATATGTAAACCTCTATTTCTACAAACAGCTTATGCGGCTTCAGGTATCTCTGTGACTTCCTTCTCCTCATAGAAACTGTCTATTTTTTCTCTTGTAGCAAGTGTCCGGGAATAAGCGGTTGCGGAACCACAGGATGCCCCAAAGCGGAAACTGTCCACCGGATCCTTGGAACGCAGGTAGTTCATTAAGAAACCTGCTACCAGGGAGTCACCTGTACCAACCGTATTGACTGCCGCAATGCCTTCCTGCAATACTGCTTCAAATGTGCCGGCATCACAGGAGATAAATGCTTTCTTGTTATCATAGACAACAATGGCATTGGCAGCACCGCGCTTATGCAGTTCTCTGACTGCTGCAATGCAGTCCTGTTCATTTTCAATCTTTTGATCAACCATGACACTGAGTTCTTCTGGTGTTGTCTTCACCAGAAACAAACCATACGCGAGCATGTCACGAATCAATTCCGGATCTGTATCGAGACAGATTTTCACTTCCTGTTCAATCGCCTTCTTCAACATCTCTTTAACATCTTCCGCAAGATATACCGGTGTATTGCCGGCAAGAACAAGATAGTCACCTTTGCTGAGGCGCTCTGCCTTGTTTTCCAGGTTGTTCATATCCTCCGGTGTGATATATGGACCAGCAGCGTTGATGTCCGTTGGACCATCTGCTGTTCTCATCTTGATGTTAATACGGGTTGGACCATTGATATAGGTGAAATGGGGAAGGATATATTCATACTTCGCCAGAAGACTGATATAAAAGTCTTTTGTGAAGCCGCCAAGGAAACCAAGAGCACGGCTCGGTATGCCAAGGTTGTTCAATACGATGGAAACATTGATACCCTTTCCACCTGCTTCATAATACTCCAGCTGAGAACGGTTCATCTTTCCCGGTGAGAGATTTTTGTCAGATTCGAGATAATAATCCAAAGATGGGTTCAGTGTACATGTAAAGATCATAATTATTCCTCCGCAACAATTTCGGATATTCTGACAATGAGTTTCACTGCCAGTTCAAGTTCTTCTGTAACACAATATTCATAGCGGCCATGGAAGTTTTCACCACCATTGCCAAGATTTGGACACGGAATGCCACGGAATGTCAATGCACTGCCATCCGTACCACCACGGATCACTTCATTGAACGGTTCCACACCAATATCGCGCAATGCTTTTTCAGCAGTAATGGAAGCTTCCGGATGATCCTTGAGCACTTCCTTCATGTTCTTGTAAGAATCTTTGATTTCAATATCAATCACATGATTGTTGTGCTTCAGATTCAGATACTCTGCCGCCGCAACCATTTCCTTCTTCATGTTCTCAAAGACAGCACCATCATGGGAACGGATGATGTATTCCATCTTTGCATGATCAACATTGCCTTCCAGTCCATTCAGATGGAAGAACGGTTCACGGTTTTCCGTATGTTCTGGGCGTGAATGTTCTGGCAGCATGTTATGGAATTCAATGGCTGTATTGAGCGCATTGATCATCTTGTCTTTGGCAGAACCTGGATGAATGGAAAAACCTGTGCACTCTACAACTGCACTTGCCGCATTGAATGTCTCATCAGACCAGGCATCAATCTGTCCACCATCCATCGTATAGGCAAAGGCTGCGCCAAACTTTTCTGTATCAAAATGTTCCGTACCCCGGCCTACTTCTTCATCTGGTGTAAAGGCAATGGCAATTCTGCCATGCTTTACTTCTGGGTGATGCAGAAGATAATCAACAGCTTCCATGATGGCCGCAATACCTGCCTTGTCATCTGCGCCAAGCAATGTACTGCCATCGGTCACAACCAGAGTCTTTCCCTTCACTTTTTCAAGATATGGGAAATCGGAAACCTTTGTGACAACACCCGGGCACAGTTCAATATCTTTGCCATCATAGTTTTCAATAACCCGTGGATTGACATTAGTGCCTGAATAATCAGGTGCCGTATCCATGTGGGCAATAAAACCTACGGTAGGACATGCATGATCTATATTGCTTTCCAGATGTCCATATACATAGCAATATTCATCAATTTCCGCATCCTTTACACCCATTTCCAAAAGCTGTCTGACAAGGAGGTTGCCAAGATCAAACTGCTTCATGGTAGATGGAGAAGTTGTGCTGTATGGATCAGATTGCGTATCTATTTTGCAATAGCTGATCATTCTATCCTGAACATTCATCGCGATAGCCTTCTTTCTGTTATGAAATATCCATATGGGAAAATGTGCAATTGAAGGAAGAATCACCTGGACTGCAGGCATAAATGCCCGCTTTCAGTTTCTTCACCGAATCCGGAAGCCAGAACTCTCTGACATCGGAATACACATTTCCATTAAAGCTGTACTGAATCCGCACATGGCCCGAACGGTACCATACACGGTAGTACAAAGAGCGTATTGCTGTGCCAATGGAACGGCAGGAGCGGTCTCCCCGGCCTTTGTGGAAGACCACACACTCCAGCTCATCCACTGCATCATTATGCAGTTTGGCACCACATACAGCTATTTTTTTATCCTTCTGGTAGAGAAGAATACCACACTGGTCAAATGGCTTCTGATAATCAAATTCCACCTTTACAGTAAAACGGAAACTGTCGCGGGAATCCAATACCAGTTCGGCTGCCCTGCTGCCTTCTTTCTTTTTGCCAAGATTGGTAAATGGTTCCGTTTCAAGAATCACCTTGTGCTCCTGCAGGATATACCGCTCTGGTCTCGACAGCCATTTAAAATCTTTCGCACGGACAAGTGTCATTCGAAATCAATCTTGTGGTTCACATTCATATCCACATTGGAATAGTCTGTGGACTGCAGTGACTCCGTAATGGTACGTGCTTTATTTGGCACATTTTCTTTTGCCATACGTCCTTTGACCATGAGCGGCTGGGAAATGACACCAGGACCAGCAATACATCCACCAGGACAAGCCATACCTTCAAGAATGTCCGCATTGAACTTGCCGAACTTAATGAGGTTGAGCTGCTGTTTGCATTCCTTGCCACCATTCGCCAGTACTGTTGTGACCGGCTTATCATAACCGGATTCCTTCAGTGCCTGTGCAACAGCTGCTGCTACACCACCAGAATATGCAAAGTTTCTGCCGTAGTTGGATGCGGTGAGATCTTCAACTGCTTCCACTTCATCAACATCAATACCCTTGGCAATCATCATTGCGCTGACTTCTTCATATGTCAGTACATAGTCAACCGCAGATACTTCCTGCATAGCTTCCTGCTTCTTGGCAACACATGGTCCAACGAAGACAACCTTGCAGCCAGGATGTTCCAGCTTGAGCTTTCTTGCTGTTGCCATCATCGGTGTAACGGTTGTACTCTTGTTCTTCTCATACTGCTCTGGGAAGTGAATCTTCAACATGTTGACAAAACCCGGGCAGCAGGATGTTGTCATTGGAAGACCAGTTTCCTTATGCTTGACAAGCTCCTCTGCTTCATAGTAAGCAACTGCATCCGCACCACTGGCAACTTCAAGACACTTTGTGAAACCGAGCATTTCCACAGCCTTCATGATCTGTGGAAGAGGTACATTTTCAAACTGTCCCTGGATGGAAGGAGCGACAATCGCATAAGCTTCCACACCAGTCTTGAGCATCTTGATAACCTGGGAAACCCAACTCATATCGGAAATTGCACCGAATGGGCAAGCCTTGAGGCAGGCACCACAGTTGATACATCTGTCTTCATCAATCTGTGCGATATTTGCTTCATTCCAGGAAATAGCCTGTACCGGGCAGCTTGCAAAGCATGGTCTTTCCGTAACAACAATCGCATTGTATGGACATGCTCTTGCACATGCACCACATTCCTTACACTTTGTGTGGTCAATCTGGGAACGGTGTGGCCCCATGGAAATAGCACCAAAGTTGCAGGCAGCCATACAGGACTTCTTCATGCACTTACGGCAGTTATCTGTTACCTGAATCTTCTGAATTGTACAGCCATCACATGCAGCTTCAATAACCTGCACAATCTGCTTTGGCTTATATTCTTCACTGTCATTTGCCATCTTGCCCATAGCAAGGCGTACACGCTGTCTCAGAACTTCTCTTTCCTTGTATACGCAGCAGCGGAATCTCTCACCGCCGAGTGAAACAAGCTGCCTTGCCATCGCATTGGCTTTTTCTTCACTGAGGTCATTATTCAATGCCTCTCTTGCCACTTCAACGAGCACATCAAACTTGAACTGGCTTGAATCACTTGTGAAAATACTGATCATACTGTTTTTCTCCTGTCCTTCTATTCACTCTTTCACATCATTTATCAAATGTATGTTCATACTGGATACCATTCTCGACAGCTTTCATCTCCTCTTCATTCAGAGCTGTCTTGAGAATTTCACGGGCAAACTCAATCGTAGCACCCATCCCCCTGCCAGTAATGACATTTCCATCTTTGACTGCAAGCTTCATCTGATAATCTCCACCATAGCTCTCATCATCGAAGCCTGGGAAACATGTATACTTTTTTCCATTGAGAATGCCAAGGTGACCAAGAATAGATGGTGCAGCACAAATTGCACATGTCAGCTTTCCAGCCTCAAAATGTTTCTTCATCGCTTCTGTTACAGCAGAACATGCCTCAAGATTGCTTGTACCAAGTTTTCCGCCTGGCATAATCAATACATCATAGTCGCATGGATCTACTTCCTTCAGCACATAATCCGCCATGATGCCAACCTGATGAGAAGATCTCACAAGCTTTTCATCCGTGATGGAAACCATATCAATTGTCATTCCACCACGTCTCAACAGATCCACTGTAATCAATGCTTCACATTCTTCAAAACCTTCCGCAAGATATATCAGACACTTCATTGTATACTCCTGTCTAAAGACACATCCATGATAAAAAGATGTTCTTCTACCTCAGCATTATAGCATCCATTCAGAATCTCAAAAAGAGTGTTTTCACTCCCCTTAACAGAAAGAAAGCCGGCAATCCATGCCAGCTTCCTGTTATTCATTCTGTATCCTTATCAGCTTTGAACTGAGAACTATCGACATCTAACGAGCTATTTACACTTGTTGTCCGTTGCTTTCACCAACGTATTTTCACTGCTATTTCAACAGGTTGATTTACCTGATCTATCTGCCTTACGATCTTCTGTTTTTTACTTCAGCTTTTCGTTTCCTGATTTCGTTTCATCTGCTTTACTCTGGCTGATTACTTTGTCATCATTTGTTTCCATCCGTTCATTTCATCATTCCTTTCCATACATTCTATTATTTAAATGTATGTTGTTCATGATTCTTTCTGTTGATCATTTCTGATCATTCAGTTGTTTTCCGGATTTCCACCAGCTGATCTCTTTTGTTTCAAATTCTTTCTGTTAAGATCTTATCTCTTTTCTGTTTCCTTACTTTTTCTGCTTACTTAATTCATGATTGGTTATCTCTACTTCAGCAGATTCATTCCACAGAATTCAATATTCTCTTTTCCATTCCAGAATTCTTCTCATCTGAATCAGTAATCTTTCCCCTTACTGATCTTTTAATGATATCTCACGACATCATCTATGGAGATCATAGTTCAGGTTTTCTTTTGCCCAATGCTGTTTTGGATTACAGAATTGAATTCAATTGTCTTTGCAGGTTTGGTTACCTGCCTTCGTAAATTCCTGGTTTCATTGGATACCTCCCGGTCCCCTTCGACCCTTGTCCTTTTCTTTTTTGCTTTGGTTCTGTGTATTTCTCTTTGCACTTATATAATAGCTTGTACAAGGGGTTTTACCAGTCTTGTAATCAAAATTTTTTTCAGCTATTATGTATTTGTTGGGAGCAATTCAGAAAGAATTGCCTTTTTTTATACCTCAGGTGCAGCAGTTTCTTCCACCACTACTTCTGCCAGCGTTTCCTCATTGATTTCAACACCAGCAGCCAATGTTTCACCAAGGTTCAGCACACCTTTTCTGCCATCGATCTCTATATAAACCATGCCATTATAAACACTGGTAATATCATCCAGGATACAGGGAATAACCAGTGTCTTATTTTCAATACTATACAATCCCCACTTACCAGCTTCTTTCACAGGCACATAACCTTCTTCAGTTACACCAACAGCTTCATAGGCAAAGTCACTGATCATTTCATCTGTGTATGCATTGTACAAACCGATAGCAGAACCTTCAGCTGCTGTACCAACACCATAAAGGTCTCCTTTGTTATTTCTTGAACCATAACCCTCACTATTCGCATCTGGTGTTCTATTAAATACTGGCAATACCCCATTGATCATAACGCCCGCAACTTCATTAGGAATTTCTTCACCAACCGTGCCATCATTACGGATAACACGGTAAGCAACCGTTTCCTCATTTTCATTTTCGACTGGGAATACATAATCAAGTGGAGTTCTGAGATCATATCCATTTGTAGTGTAAATGCTATCTTCAGCTTCTGCTACAGAATATGTTTTTCCATTGCTATCTTCTAATTGATCTTTCCCCTGTATGAAATTAACTTTCGGCAATACCCCTAGATCACCATATTGGGGAGCGTGCAGATACTCTTCTTTAATCGATCGATAATCTTCACTCAGAACATTAAAGTCTACATACGGTTCTGTTCCCTCTGTATCACTATCTATCCATCTGAGCAATACATCATCTGATACAGAAATCCGCTCAAATGGATATCTGTTGGACGTATCCATGATTCCCTGCGGTCCCATATAATTTCCGATGCACTTATATGTATCTTCAAACAATCGTTCACCTTCATATGTATACAATGTATATTCACCATTCATCTGCACTTTTAATACATCAGGGCTATATGCTTCACTTGCCCATTGAGATGGATAACCAATCAATCCTCTATATGACATGAAGAACCAATCCACTGCACCATTGAGAATCTGCACATCTTCTGCCGCATCAAACACGCCTTCTTCCGGACTGACTGTCCAGATTACATGCGTAGATTTTGGTGTTTCTGCTGGTTGAGCAGCACTTCTACATCCACACAATGTCGCAACACTGATCAGTGCAACAAACAATTTTCTCGTACCTTTACTTTTCATTTCCCACACTCTCCTTTTCAAGATTTGATATCCAATTATTCAATCCTTCTTCTGAAAGATCTGCCCCATTATTCATTGCATAAGCAAGATCAAATGAATAATACTTACCCTGCACTTCCAAGATGACCTTTCCACTTCCACATACCGATGCACTGTCAAAGACAAATGGCACAACTACCTCATAATCGGTATTGATGTAACCCCATTTATCATTCAGTTTCACAGGTGCTATACCTTCCTGGAACCACTTTGCATTTTCATAATATGGTGATTGTTCCCCGGTATCCGCATTGAGGAAGGCTACATGTTCTACTGCTGGAATTTCGCTTTCAAAATATTCATCCTCAAATTTTGAAGAGATATCTGGATCGTACAGGTGGTGATATTCCTTTGGCTTATCTGAATGGATTTCATCAGGATTACCAACAGTAATGAATCCATTAACAAATACTGGTCCAAAATGACGTTTATAAAGATAATCCGGATCAAAGCTGAGCGGGTTTGTATCTACGAGTGGTCCAACATCAATCGTCCTATTTTTGTCTTCATCCATAAGCCAGTTGTTCCCTGTATAAAGATATGGCCAAGGCTCTTTCACTGGATCTTCTGTTATATATTCACAATGCACATAGCGGTGTTTTCTGCCTTCCGGGAAAATGCCCTGATACATATTCAATGACAAAGTATCGCCTATTACAGAAAAATTAGTATCTGTATGATTGCCTGTTGGTTGTAGGTTTTGATCCAGATAATGATATGGACTGTCGGAACCCAAGTCATTCAGACCACCACGCAAATTGAGAATTACATTAAAGTATTCATATGTCACATTATTGATCCGTTTGCCGTCTGTCCCATATAACCAATAACTATGGTCATGTCCAATTAACATTGCCGTATCGGGATTATATGGTTTCTCATCCCATGTCATACAATTCCCTTTGAATTCCATTGTCTCCATTGCAGAACCCCAATAGGTACGATATGGAAGCGCAATAATCTCATATATTCCCTTACCTTCCAGGCCTTCAATCTTATTGAACAGTGTCTCAATGTGATCGGAGTACTTTCCGGTAAGACTTCCCATTGTGATGCTGATTCCTTCCGCAAGTGTTTCTTCAAGATCAAGAACACCTCTTCCTTCTCCTGTATCCACATAAACCATTCCACCATAAACCGTAGAAATTGCATTCAGAATACAAGGAATGACCATCTCTTTGCTTTCTATGTCCAATAATCCCCATTTTCCATTTTGTCTTACAGGTACATACCCTTCTTCACAGGCACCAATTGCGTCATAGACAAAATCAGAAAGTAATTCACCATCATAGGCATTATAAACACCAAGATTATTTCCTTCTGCCATAATTCCCTGGTTAACCTGTTCATCACTCATATTGCGACTATAGGTAGTACTTTGCGAAAGATTTTCTTCTACTGCAACAATGCCATTCACCATGATGCCTGTAGGCTGATATGGAATCAGCGGCTTAATAGCAGTTCCATTTTCTATTGCAACATATCCCAATAATTTATCTCCCTCCCTCTTTGGAATGAGATAATCGCTTTGCGCGTTATATGCTGCGGAAATCTGTGTAACAGGCAGCTTACTACCATCCCCCTTTACCTCATAGATGGTTTCTCCTTCTACATACCATGTTGTATCATTTGCCTGCGGTTCACCGTTCTGCCAAGTAAGACCAGTATAAACTTCATTAAATCCAGCATCTAATTCGCTCAGCTCTATAGTATCTTTATAGGATGAATTTTCTTGATGACGCGGTTCTGTATCTGAGGTCAAAATAACTGTTTCAAGAATTTTATCACCACTATAGATGTAATTATCTTCTGAAAATGCTACATATGCCGGATTACCAATATAAGTTCTGAATTCATCCAGCAGCTTGTCTCCATAGTAGTCAATGAGATTATACTTGCTATTCTGTTTCACTTTTAAGACATTGCCACTGTAATCCTTTGATGCCCATTGAGAAGGATAACCTTTTACTCCATTGATTGTTTCAAACCCCTGATCAATCATGCCATTGAGAATGGTTACCTCTTCATAGCTATCAAAGAGTCCTTCATCAGGATCAACTGCCCAGATAACTTCTTTGATCTCTTCTTGTGTAACAGGAACTGCTTCTGTTTCTTCTGTCACTGGTGCGGATAATGTACATCCTGCAAGTGTCATACAGAGAAAACTGATTATAAGTCCATTTATTCTGTCTTTCCTGCTCATATATTTTGTCCTCTCTCTTACTGCCTTCAGAATACTATGACAATGTAAATAAGGTGAAAGCATCCGACAAAATGCACATTTAAGCGACAGACAACAAAACAGTGGCAGATATCTGCCACTGTTCATCAGTCTTCTACATGTTCAATCAGTCTGCGGAAATTATAGACTGCCCCAAACATACGGGCATTGGAATGGAAGTCTGATTCTACAATTTCAGGTTCCCAGATATTCAGGTATGGCACATTGACAAACCTTCTGTGCACAGCTTCCTTGATCAGTTTCAAGAACGTAGGGTCATCGGTAATGTTGCCACCTATGACAACTCTGGACGCGTCCGTAATGCACTGGATATTGTAAATATATGTCGCAAGTCTGTCACAATATTTATTTACACCACGCAGTACGTCTTCATCTTTACTCTGAATTCTGCTCATGATGCGGATGATGTTCATGTTCTTGACACCAGTTTCTTCTTCTACACATCTGGTCAATCCATCAATACCATTGGAACGGGCAAACATGGCAAGGTCACCATCCCTTTCCTTGTAGTCACCACGGATGTAGGAGAACTCACCAGCCGCATAGTGGGCACCATCAAGAAGGTGACCATCTGTCACAAGTGCTCCACCAATACCACCACCAAGAATCATTACCATAAAACCATTGCGGATACCTTTTAATGATCCATAACCAATTTCCGCAAGGGCTGCTGCCTTGGCATCATTATAAATAGCAACCGGCATGTTCACCATTTCAGATACTTCTCTTGCATATTCCATATTGCGTACCCATTGGAATACACCACCGCTATATGCCATGCCTTTTTTCTCATCGATGACACCTGGCATGGTAATACTGACACCTTCGACATCATCTTCATATTGTTCACAGATGTCAGCCAGTGGTTCGAACAATTCATCTTTGGATGTAATCGGGAATGTGACACGTCCTGTGTCCAGGACATCGAGCTCTTCCGTCACTATGCCATAGCGAAAGACGCCGCTGTCAATGTCTATGCATAAATATTGTTTCATGATCAGCTCCTTAATTTATTGAAATTACCTTTATTGTAACATAGCAAAAGAAAAAACCAGCATTACGCTGATCATTTCTCATCATAATCATCCAGAAAATTGTGTACCACTCCATCCAGTTTGTAACCAGGGAATGTATCAAGCTGCACAGCATGCAGGGCATTGAAGATATTGTCCTCAATTTCTGGATTGTCTTTTTTCAACACTTTTATCAGTTCTTTTACCTCTTTGCGCTTTGAACTGATACCGCTGTTTTCTTCTTCCAGTGCTTCCGTAAGCCGGCATGCACAGCGGATGAAGTGCAGATCATTCATCTCACTCCAGCGAATGATATCATCCTCTTTGATACAATACATCGGTCTTATGAGTTCCATCCCTTCATAGTTTTCACTATGTGACTTGGGAATGATTGTTTCAATCTTGGAAGAATAGAACATCGACATAAGCGGTGTCTCAATGGCATCGTTGAGATGATGACCAAGGGCAATCTTGTTGCAGCCAAGTTCCTTCGCCTTGTTATAGAGTGCACCTCTTCTCATCCTTGCACAAAGATAGCAGGGAGACTTGCCTGTGTTATTAGCAATATCGAATATGCGGGTAGAGAAAACCGTAATGGGAAGGCCCAGTTTCTTTGCATTCTCTTCTATTCGTTGCCTGTTCAGCGGGTTATATCCCGGGTCCATGACAAGGAAGACAAGATCAAACTCTTCCATATGATATTTCTGGTACATCCGCAGCATGAATGCCATTAACATGCTGTCTTTGCCACCAGAAATACATGCCGCAATCCGATCACCCTTTTCAATCAGGTTATAGCGGTGAATGGCAATCTGGAATTTTGCCCAGAGCTCCTTATGAAATGTCTTTGTGATATTCTGTTCAATCTTCTGTATGTCACTCAGTTCCCGCATAGCGAATCCTCCTATACATGTTGTTCATTGTACTAAAGGAAGGCAAAGAAAAGAAGGCATGTGCCTTCTTCCTTATTCTGCTTCCTTTTCGATCTTGCCGATCTCACGGTAATGTCTTCTTCTTTCGATCTCTGTCAGATATTTCTTACGCACACGGATATCCGTTGGTGTGATTTCAACGAGCTCATCGTCATTGATGAATTCAATAGCACTTTCCAGTGTCAGTACACGTGGCGGTACAAGCTTCATCGCTTCATCATTACCAGTGGAACGCACAGCTGTCATCTTCTTGTTCTTGATCGGATTGACACCCATGTCCATGTTCTTGGCAGAAACACCGATGATCATACCTTCATATACCGGTGTCTGTGCACCGATGAAGAGCTGACCTCTTTCCTGGATATTCCAGAGTGCATATGTCATGGCACCACCTGTTTCTGTAGAAATCAGAGCACCATTTTCACGCTGTGGAATTTCACCCTTGAATGGCTCATAGTCCGCAAGTCTTTGTACAAGTGTACCTTCACCATGTGTCATATTGATGAAGTCAGAACGGAAACCGATCAGACCACGGGTCGGTACCATATAGGTAATACGTGTATAAGAACCAATTTCTTCCATGTTGGAAAGAACACCCTTACGCACATTCAAAGAACTGATGACATTACCAGAATATTCTGTTGGCACATCAATGACAACTTCTTCTACCGGTTCACATGTTACACCATCAATCTTCTTGAGAATGACTTCAGGTCTTGAAACAGCTATTTCATAGCCTTCACGTCTCATCTGTTCCAACAGAATTGTCAGATGCAGTTCACCACGGCCGGAAACCTTGAATGTATCGGTAGAGTCTGTTTCTTCTACCTTGAGACCTACATTGACTTCAAGTTCCTTTTCCAGTCTTTCACGGATGTTACGGGAAGTCACAAACTTACCTGTCTGACCAGCAAATGGAGAATCGTTAACCATGAAATTCATGGAAAGTGTTGGTTCTTCAATCTTGATCATCGGCATAGGATCAGCAACACCAACCGGGCATAATGTGTCACCGATGTTGATATCCGGAATACCGGAAATCATGACAATTTCACCACACTGTGCTTCTTCTACCGGAATACGGCTGAGACCTTTGTACACAAAGATCTGGTTTGTCTTGCCCTGGTGGGCAGTACCATTGGCATTGCATACTTCATACTGGGTAGCAGCCTTGAGGGTACCTTTATAGATGCGTCCAATACCGAGTCTTCCAATATAATCATCATAAGCAAGCGCACAAATCTGCATCTGCACTGCCTCATCCATGAGATTTGGATACGCCTGCACATGGTGGATAATCGTTTCAAACAATGGAACGATGTCCTCATTTGTATCATTGTCCCAGTCATAGCGGACAATACCATCACGGGCTACACCATAAAGAATCGGGAAGTCGAGCTGGTCATCTGCCGCATTGAGTTCCAGGAACAAATCATATACTTCATCGATAACTTCTGTTGCTCTTGCGTCCTGCTTGTCCATCTTGTTGATGAGAAGAATCGGACGAAGACCAATTTCCAGGGACTTCTGCAATACAAATCTTGTCTGTGGCATTGGACCCTCTGCACTATCAACAAGAAGGATGACCGTATCAACTGTTTTGATAATACGTTCTACCTCACTGGAGAAATCCGCATGGCCTGGTGTATCGACAATGTTAATCTTGTAGTCTTTATATGTTACTGAGCAGTTTTTTGAATAAATCGTAATTCCTCTTTCACGCTCGAGGTCGTTGGAGTCCATAATGCAGTCAACGACTTTTTCGTTATCCTTGAATACGTGGCTCTGCTTGAGAAACGCATTGACCAGGGTGGACTTGCCTGCATCAACGTGAGCAATCACCGCAATATTGATAATCTTCTGATAATCCATATACTCACCTCTCCTGTTCTCGAAACGTGTCTATTATATTTTTTTACATGCTTAAAAGCAACAAAAAGAAAACAGGACTCCCATATGGAAGCCCTGTCATCACGATTTATTCAGCGTCAGCCTGAATTGCGTTAGCAGCAGTACGACCGGAAACGAAGATTTCAACAATCGCATTACCACCAAGTCTGTTACCACCGTGGATACCACCAGTAACTTCACCAGCCGCATAGAGGCCTTCGATGATATTGCCATCTGTATCAAGAACATGACGATCAACATCCACTGTCAGACCACCCATTGTATGGTGTGTTGAAGGCGCAAGGAGTCTCACCTTGAGCTTGACACCATCTAGTGTGTAAGTATCCGCAATATAGTTACCATTTTCATCCTTGTCAGCCTTACCGATGAGACGTGTCCAGCCAGTCTTTGTCGGTTCGAGTTCATCTTCTGTGCCGTTGATCAAAGCCATATCGTATTCTTCGATAGTTTCTCTGACCTGATCACCAGTGCATTCGAAACCGAGTTCCTTGAAAAGGTCGTCCAGTTCATCAACTGTTCTTGTGTACTGTCTGTTTGGTACATCACTCTCCCAGAGGGTGAGATCTTCATCCTTTGGAGAACCATATGGATATACACCCATGATTGGTGCTTCGGAATTGGCAATTTCAATGATTGTACCGTTAGTGCCTTCATAGGTAATACCGTTGTCAAATTCACCAAGGGACAATACGTCACGTTCACCGGTCTCATTGACATAGCGCTTGCCAGTCTCTGGAGAAATATGGATTGCATAGTCACCACCACCGAATGCGAGGTCACCATTATCAACCCAGGAAATCGGCATCATCTGAGTCCAGCCCATGCCGGTTGTACCAGCACCAGCTGCTTCAGCCATGTCGATACCATCACCAACAAGAGAAGATCTGTTAGTTGTCTGTGTTGTTTCGGAAATTGCGCCATCCTTCCAGTATGTATTTGTTTCCATTACACGCTCGATATCAGCCGCATAACCACCTGTCGCAAGAACGACACCCTTATTGGCATGCAGTGTTACTTCTGTGCCATCATAACGGGTAGCCTTTACACCTGTCACCTTACCATCTTCAACAATGAGTTCTTCAGCCTTTGTTCTCAGCATGATTTCATTGTCTTCATGGTTATCAACAGTGTTCAGCAATGTATTTCTTGTAGGTGCAAAATATGTGGACCATACAGTCTTGCCAGAAGCATTTGCGCCATCCGGATCAGCCTTGCCATCACCATCAAGGTCACTGCCGAGGAAGTCGTTTTCACGGTTCCAGAGAGCACCGACGATTGTTGGCTGTACGGAATTGTCAAACAATGAACCCTGATCTTCGAGCCATCCCTTGAGTTCCTGACCACCTTCCACAAACTGCTTGACCAGCTCATAGTCGCCATAGACCCATTCTGTCTGGTCAGCATTTGGACGCAGACCGCCATAGTATGTCTGGAAGATATGGAGGTTGACTGTAGAGAACAGTGTCAGCTCTGTTTCAGCAATACCAGCATCGAGCTTTGGCTGTGCCCAGTCGAGATATGCCTGGATTTCTTCCTTAAGATCCTTGAGTGTATCAAGATATTCACCATGCACACCAGCCTTGGACAATGTCACAACATCACCCGCAACAAATGTATGTGCTTCATCGCTGTTGTCGAAGTAATCCGGATCGAATTCTTCTTCATTCCAGTTCAGAATTTCCTTGAGAATGGTAATGTTTCCAGCAGCTTCCTTGACCTTGTCATATGTCTGTCCCTTGTATTCACCTGTTGTTGCATCAGGATTTTCAGGATCCCAGACAAGATAGCCCTGGGCAGACTGGAACTGACCACCAGACGCAACGGTATTACCACCGATTTCTGCATTTTCTTCTACGACGACAACACTGTTGCCATTCTGTGCAGCCTGTACAGCAGCACCCATACCGGCACCACCTGCACCGACGACAACAACATCAAATGTCTCTTCAATCGGATCTTCTGCTTCATGTACATATGTGTTGGACTTGAAGCCATCAAGATCAGATGCCTCTGCCTGTTCAGCCGCATCAGCCAGTGCATCCTTGAAACCAACAGATGTAAATGTAGCACCGGATACGGAGTCAATACCAGAACCGTTAGCCGCAATTGCATCTTCTACAAGATAATCAAATGCCGGTGTACCAATGTGGTTTGTTTCGACATTGTCAGAATAATCAATGCTTTCAATACCATCTTCTGTGAAAGTAACCTCCAGATTGATCGGACCATTATAACCTTCACCAGTACCCGTATATGTGCCGGCAGTATATGTTACCGGAACATTTTCATGTGGTGCAGCCGTGCCAAGAGATGCAACATCTACGCCACCGCTTTCCAAAGCCGCAATAACCGCATTGATGATTGCTTCTGATGTAATTGTCGCACCGGAAACCGTATCGACATTTGGTGTGTTAGCCTCAACGATTGCTGCTGGAATCTGCTCAAGCGCACCATCCGCAACACCTTCTGTTTCCTGATGATCCGTCACTTTGACGCTCTGGATCTTGTTGTCGGAATAAACCACTTCAACTGTCACATCACCATTTCTGCCAGGTGCTGTTCCAGTCAGCGTGTCACCGCCTGATGTCGTTGCACATCCAGGCAGTGCTCCGAGGACGAGTGCCGATGCGAAAAGTCCCACAACGGCAGATCTGTAGCCTGTCTTAGAATTCATTTTTCCTCCCTTTCACTTTCTGTGTATACACAGAACCATTTACTTATCATATAATCCCTGTAGCAGGTACAGGGTCAATCTGTCACCCGCTCTATTTTACGTTTTTCTTACTTGGAGGGAATATGAAAATCAAAGAACTCGCAGATATCACCGGCATCAATCCGGAAACCATACGCATGTATCGGAATATGCAGTTTTTACATCCGGAAAAACTGGCTAATGGTTACTATGAATACACAACGGATGACTATGTTTCCCTCATCTATCTGCGCAAGCTGAGAGAACTCAACCTGACCCTGGAAGAAGCCGACACCTTTGAACACGTCACATCACACGAGAAACTGATTGAAATGCTCAATGAAAAAGATGTGGAAATCACAAAGAAGATCGATGCACTTACCGAATTGAAACACTATCTCTCTTTGGAAAAACGGCATATCCATGACACCTATACGTATGAAACAGGCAAGGCCTGGGTCATGCAGTCAGTAGATGAAAAAATAGATATGTACGAACCATTTCCAATACCGGATACCGCTTTTTACCTTTTCACAACCCCAACTGTGTTCATTTCCAAAGATGTGCTCAACGGTGAGATTTCCAATAAAACCATCCCATTGAAAACAGGTATTGGCACGTACCGCTATCTCATGAAAAAACATCATTTTGCCATACCTGAAAATGCCATCATCATTCCAAATGGCATATGCATTGCGGAAATTGTCTCCCTTTCACATCTTGATGAAATATCTGTTGACCTGCTTGCCCCGATGATCCTGCATGCCAGAAAACTCAAAAGACCATTTGTCTCCGATGCGACTGGTTACCTGATGCGCATCCATCATGAAAACGGAAACCGCATTTACGATTTCCGCATCAGAGCCTGTATCTCCATCAATGACATCGTCGATCCGGAAGCCCTCTAACGGACCTTGTTCTTGATATCATCTGCCACATCATCAATTTCCGGAAACAGCGTTGACTTATTGATGCCTAGCTTATCAAGAGAAAGCATAATCTCCTTCTTCTTTGATGCCTGAATCATCAATAATACCTTCTTGCCCCGGGAATCCTTGATGCGCATATCCGAAATAGCAGAGCGTACCGGTTTTCTCTCATTACCATAGAAATCTTCCATGAGACCGCAGATGATGAAGGCACCTTCCTGTCTGTCAACACGGCGATTGATTCGGTTTGGCATGACAACATAATATTCCTTCATGTTCTTTTCCATCTGGTTATTGATCACAAAACCAGGACGTTCTGTATTGACCTCTTCCATCAATGCCTGGATGGCATTGTCATAATCATCTCCATTATTTTCTGAATACATCGTCATCTGGTTGTCATATCCCATTAACGGCAGTGAAGCCACCATGGCAATGGTACGGGATTGGGCATATTTGAGCTTTCTGCCCTCTACCGATAACATGATCACCTCACCATTGCGCTTCGGATTGGTATTGGACGCAAAATAGAGAGCTGTCAGAGGATTGCTTGTAATATCGAGAAGTCTTGTCGGAAGACCATAGTGCTGCATTTCCGTCAGCCTGTCGATATGCGAAGGCAAAGCCGCAAAATCTTCCGGACATGTATTTAACAATTCACAATACATATTTGCTTCATTGCGCTTCCACCGTTCTTCACGAAACAATGTAGGCACCATTTCAAAGCTGGCTTCCGAATGTCCGCGGTAAAAGATATGATTCCTTCCCGCATCACTTTCCAGAACCCTTGTCAACACATCTGTAAAGTGGGCAACGGTATCGATCATCTCCACCTCAAATTCTTCATCACAATACATCACATCTCCCTTGAGGCTGACATGCCCGATGGAAGAAAGTTCCGGATGCCTGCGCGAACCGACAATATCATTCACAAGCTCCATAAGTATTTCACCTGCTTTTGCATGCGGTCTTACAGGATTAAAAGCATATTGCAATATGGCAAACGCTTCATACTTGTTCTGCACTTTATACTGTCCAAGCATATCCAGTGCTTGTACTGCATCCTCAACAGAGGAACAATAGGCATTGCCATACAATACAGAAACAGCAGTTTCCCCGCTCTCCCTCTTGAGATGGGCACTGATCTCACTTTTTGAATACACATTATGCAACACCGACCCAATGTCACGATATCCATCGCGCACAAGCCTTGTACAACAATAAATGATAACCGCATCCATAATCAGCGGTGACTTCTTCATCAATTCAGTCTCTGGATGATTGCTTTTCATACAATTCCTTCCCTTCTCTTTCCATTATAGCAGTGCAAAACGAAAAAAAGACACACTACTATGAGCGTGTCAGATATGGAGCGAGTGAGCAGAATCGAACTGCCGTGTCCACCTTGGCAAGGTGGCGTTCTACCATTGAACTACACTCGCAAATGGCGGTTCTGACGAGATTCGAACTCGCGATCTTCTCCGTGACAGGGAGACGAGATAAACCACTACTCCACAGAACCAGATAATGGCGAGGAAAGAGGGATTTGAACCCTCGCGCCGGTTTCCCGACCTATGCCCTTAGCAGGGGCACCTCTTCGGCCTCTTGAGTATTTCCTCACTGCCAAGCGCACTCACCTTACTTATCAGCGCTCGTTAATATTATCATTGTGCAAATTGTTTTGCAACACCTTTTTTTAATTTTTACCATCGCGGGTGATATGCGCTTTATAGAAAACAAGAATATTGTCAAAATATGTTTCAAATACATCATCTGGTGATGAATATATCTCATGTTTTGTATCCACTTTGACAAGTACTGCATTCTGTGCTCTTCTGACAAACTGATTTTGTCCTTCTGGTAATACAAGACTGTCCTGTTCGGCCTGAAAGACAAGTACAGGTACTTTGACTTCATCCGCATGTTTTCTCAACTTCTTGCAGGCAATACGCGCTGCCTTTGCCCATGCCCATGTGGAACCCCATGTCTGATACGCAGGATCCTGCAGGCGCAATGCAAACTGGTAATCATACCGTTCCCTGCATGTACTGGATGAATGTTCAAAGTCACTGATACCATCAAAAGGAGATTGTCCTGGCGCAAAGTCATCATCATTCTTTGCGACATCCGAATAGACCATTGCCGCATTCAGCACACCATCCGGCACTTCACCAAAATTGATTTCCATCATCGGTGAAGATAGTACGGCACATGTAAAATCGTCCGTATATTTCTCCAGATACAACGCACCAACTGCACCACCCATAGAATGACAATACAGGTAGATATCCTGATATGCTGTACGATGGACTACATTCTCCATAAATGCATGTACATCTTCCACATATTCATCAAAAGAGCCAACGGTTACCCTGTGATCCGCATAGTTTCTTGTATTTCCACTATGTCCATGTCCCCGCAGTTCAATGAAGTAAACCGCATAACCAGCTTTGGCAAACCGATAGAACAATTCATGATACTTTCCGAAAAACTCACAAAATCCATGGACCATAACCACCGCCCTGCTTAAACCAGGCGCAGTAAAGCGATATGTGTTGAGAACAACCCCATCATAAGAAGTTATCTTTTCATTCTCCACATATGTGTTGATCCATTGTGAGAGTTCTTCTGTATTCTTCATCTCTGCCTCGATTCAAAATAAGCTCTTGCTTTTGCTGGATAATTTGTGATGACACCATCAATGCCAAAGGCATCGCATATCTCCATTTCCATTTCGGTATTGACTGTCCATACATTGACAGCCATGCCCTTGTCATGTGCTTCTTTGACAACGTCCGGAATACGCACATTATAGAGGGCAGGATGAATGGCATCGATGTGATATTTTGCTGCATACGAAACAAAGTCAATCGGTGTATCCATATAGAGGAATGCCGTTTTTGCATGCGGATCAATTTCCTTGAGCCGCATGATGGAATAATGGTTAAAGGAAGAATAGATCACCCTGTTTTCAAAACCCTTGTCATGGGTCATCTTTACAATATCTTCCTCAATACCTTCATAATCAAAGATACTTGTCTTGAGTTCAATATTGATAGACAGTGGTGTATCCTGCAAAAGATCAAATACTTCTTCCATGGTTGGAATCTCTGCTCTGCCGCATTCCGGATGAGTGAGATTGAAATTCATCGCTTTAAGCTCAGAAAGCGTATAGTCTTTGATCCACCCTTCCCCCTGTACAGTTCTGCCAAGGTTTTCATCATGGACAACAACAATCTGCCTGTCCTTTGTATACTGGATGTCCAGCTCCACACCATCTGCCTTCTGGTAAACTGCTTCTTCAAAAGCCAGCAATGTATTTTCCGGTTTGTCACCACTTGCCCCACGATGACCATAGATCACATGTTTCATGCACTCAGTTCTCTTTCTTCTTTGTCACCCATTCACCATCCTGTTCGACCATTTCATAGACAGTTGTTTCCATCTCTTCATTGGCAACACAGAATGTAAATTCAATATTTGTTCCAGCGCCCCAGCTGCCATCTTTGTCAAGGGCAATGACAGACATCGGCTGGGCATACCCATTGCGCTTCTTCAAAGACGCATCCAGCTCTTTCACTGCACTTTCGGCAGCTTCCTGGGCAGACATGCCACGCTTCATTCTGTCCACAACCGCATAGGAAAGCGCACCTTTGGCAATTTCCTCACCCATACCAGTTGCTGCAGCACCACCAACTTCACTATCCGCATAGAAGCCAACACCTGGCATCGGCGTATCACCAACCCTGCCTGGTTCCTTCATGAATAGACCTGAAGTAGAAGTTGTTGTGCAGATGGTACCTTTTTCATCAAGACCGACAAAGCAGACCGTATCATGTCCATCATATGGCTTGAGTTCTTCCATCCGCTTTTCTTCATAAATCTTCTTCGCTTCTTCGGTCAGGTTGTCGCGCTTTGCAAAACCCTTTTCTTCCGCATACTTTTCAGCACCTGTACCCGCACGGAAGTTGTTGGCATCGCCTTCCGCAAGACTTTGTGCCACTTCTGCAGCAGAATAGAAGCCTTCCATTGCGGCTACCGCCCCAAAGTGCAATGTGTCGCCATCCATATAGCCGGCATCCATGACGACATGCCCTTCCTTGTTTGGAAGTCCGCCATAACCAACAGAATGGAAAGAAGGATTGTTTTCAACATCCTGCACGCCTTTGAGAGTTGCTTCCTTTGCAGAACTATGATTTTCAAGCATGTCAGCACTGATTCTGACACCCTGTTCTGCCATTTCCCATGTTCCGATAACTGACCATTTCATAACTAATGATTGAACGCATCCGGCAGATCGTTCTCGAGAAGCACCGTATCTTCCTTTGTGCAATTCTGCCAGAGATATGCGAACGCCTCCTTTTCTGTATTCATTACAACTACATTGTGCATGTCAAATCCACTTGACGCAAGACCTTCATAAATTGGTTTTGTCTGTACAGCACCAACAAGGACGACCACATCCGCCTTGTCCTTCATCAATTCCCCGAAGTGACGGTTGATGGCATCCTGTTCTTTACCAAGATCAATCATGCCAGGAGTGACGATCACCCGCTTGCCAGGCATCATGGAAAGCACATCCAGCGCCATGGCAGAACCCGATGGATTGGCATTAAAGGCATCATCGATGAAACGGATGCCATTGATTGTCTTGAGTTCCAGTCTGTGTTCAACCTGTTTCATGGAACGGCATGCCCGTGTGATGACATTCCATTGCACACCAAGATGGCGTGCACAGGCAACCGCCGAAAGAATATTGAGAATGTTCAGCTTGCCAAGCAGCTTTGTTTCCATCGGAAACTTTCCTTCTTCACATACAATGGTAAAAGAAGAACCATGCTGGGTATAGACAATATCCTCTGCCCGATAATCCACACCTTCATGATCAATGCCATATGTCACTGTTTTGACATTGTTATTGACTTTATAGTTACGGATGAATTCGTTGTCATAGTTCAAAATACCAAGACCATCCGATGGCAGTCTTTCAATCATTTCCATCTTTTCACGGATGATATTTTCCTGTGAACCAAAGGTATTGAGGTGCTGGGGCCCGATAGAAGTCACCACACCGATGGAAGGATGTACAAATTCCATCAGTTCTGTAATGTCACCCACATGGTCTGCCCCCATCTCACACACAAACACCTGATGAATTGGTTTCAACATTTCCCGGATGGTACGGGTTATACCCATCGGGGTATTAAAACTTGCCGGTGTCATCAGGGAATTGAACTGTTCTGATAACATGGCCTGCATGATATTCTTTGTGGTTGTCTTACCATATGAACCGGTAATACCAACTTTGATCAGTCCCTTATAATCTTTGAGAATGCGCTTTGCATCATTGATAAAGTGCTGCTGCACTGCTTTTTCTACCGGTGTTGTCAGCCAGGCAACCGGATAGATGAAAAGCCATGGGCCAACAAGAGCAATAAGTGACAAAATGCCATAGTTGAGCGTATCGCCGACAAAAGTCATGACAACCACCATCACAATAAAGGTAACAAGAAGACCAGCGGCAATCTGCCGTTTGACGCGTCCTGTCAGCACAAGTGGTTTGATATATGTCTTTGCCTTTTCCATCGCAAAGTGATAGACCATGAGAATGATCATACCGATGATAAAAAGAACGGCAGGAAGATGGAACAAAGAAAGGATAAACAACAAAATGACAACCGCAAGCGGTATGACATTATCTGGTATGTTCTCCTTTATGTTTTCTTTTATCCAGCTGCTATATCTGCCTGTTTCATAGCGGTTCTGCTGGAACATATGCAGGGCATGCTTTGCCGGGATAATCATAGCGCCAAGCAAAGCTGCACAAAATATACACTTCAGAATCATTTTTCCCCCTCTAAAAAGATATCCAGCACTGCATTAAAGCGCTGTGGCTGGTGCCAGTATGCCCAATGGTCATCTCCTTCAAAGACGGCAAGACCTGCATCAGGCATCAGTTTCTCCATTGTTCTGCCCATCTCTAATGGAGCTGCGGTATCATATTCTCCCCAGACGAGCAATACCGGACAGAGCACATCCTTCAATACTGGTGTCACATCATCATTGACAACCTTGACAAAAGTCGGCCGCATGATGCCTTTGGCATTGCGGTAATCCTCACTGCCCGCATTTTCCTGCAGCTGCCGCAGTTTTTCTTCATTGCCGGTCACCTTGAGAAACCACTTGCCAGCCTTATAGGCAGAAGTGCGTATCTTGTAATCAAGTCCATGTTTTGGGCGTATGCCTGCCGCCCCCGTCAGACACATTTTTTTGACATCATGGTGCACAGCCGCATAGCGGATAGCCACCCGGCATCCAAAAGAATGTGCCACAAAGATTGGATTTTGAATACCCAGCTGTTGGATGAAGTCCTCCAGAAAGTGCATATATTCTATAACACCCCAGGCTTCTTCCATCACACCCGACTCACCATGTCCCGGGAAGTCAAGACTATATACATGATAGCGGTCCTTAAAATGATCAAGGATCAGGGACATCATTTCCTTGTTCTGTCCCCAGCCATGCAATAAGACGAGATCTTCGCCCTGTCCATCTTCAATATATGCTGTCTTTACTCCACAGCATGTCAGCCATTTTGTTTCATATTCCATACATTAACCCTGCCTGCCATGTTTTGTTCTGCGGCGGCCTTTCTTTGCATTGCGCCATATTCTGAAACATACTTCTCCCGGCAGATTCTCCGCATCCACATGATAGCCATACGTGGTACACACCTTGTGAACAATCGAAAGACCAAGACCAAATTTGCCATTGGTGCCCATCTCATATGGGTGAAAGATACGTTCCAGATCTTCTTCGGCTATGGAAGAACCATCATTGATCACACACAGCTCATCTTCCTTCAATGTGATATGAATATGTGTTTTGGCATAGCGCAACCCATTGTCGATCAGATTTTCAACAACAATGCGCCATGGATCTTCCATACCGTGAAAGTATACATCACTTTCCGCATCACTCAACAATTCAATTTCCGGACGAATCACCGAAAGATCGCGCATAACCTTCTCCACGACCGGATTCATATGCGTGCGCACATTCTCATCCCCATCATCTTCCAGATAGTCCATCTTGTTCAACATGATGAGGGATTGTACCTTCTTCTGCAGACGATCCGCGTGTTCAATGATAACATCCACCGATTTTTCCAATGTGTCATATGGATATACACCATCCTTGATTGCTTCACCATATGACTGGATGGTCGCAATTGGTGTCTTGAGGTCATGGGAAATATTCTGTATCATTTCCTGCTTTTCCCGGCTTTGTCTTTCCAATTCTGCCTGCATATCCGTCAAAGCATCAGCCACTTCACCAATCGCATCATTGCGGTGCACATTGAGCTCCGCAGGTTCATTGTTTTTCACCTTGTTAATGTAGGCTTTGATCTGGTTGAGCGGCACGATCAATGTGGATATCCACAACATGAGCAGAACAAAAAGGAAAGCTACAACAAGCACATTCATCGTGATGACACCGTTGATCAAGGAAGAGCGGAACTGCATGCGATATGCATTATCGATGACAGAAACAAGATATCTTCCATCCTTCATCAGCGTCATGCAGTAAAGCATGGTCACCGGCGTATTATCATTGCTTTTGGAAGCAGATATATTCAGCTTGAGATCCTTTGTGCCAGAAGTATGCACACCGGCATTTTTAATCACATCTTCCTGCAGATAGGCGGGAAATTCTTCATCACCAATCATGGTAAAGCTTTCATCCGCTTCATCATAGATGCCTTGTGTCAAAGGATAGCCTCTATCCGCTGGAAACGAAGAATAATCGTCTTCATAACCTTCGATTACCATCAGGGTATTATCCTGGATGTTATGCAGGTATTGATACATTTCCGCTTCGCTGAAGGAATCCAGCGCAGGCGAAAGGAAAGTGAAAAGAAACAGGGCAAAGATTGCCACAAATAATATGATAATGGCCAGCAGCTGCTGCGAAAGGGATAACTCACGCAGCCATAAATTCAACCGTTTCATCCAAGTCTGTATCCATAGCCGTAAATGGTACGGATACTGAGTTCTGGCATCTTGCGGCGCAATCTGCGCAATGTATCATCTACCACACGGTCAGAGCCATAATAGTTTTCTTCCCATACCCTGGAAAGGATTTCCTCACGGGAAAAAGCCGTACCACGGTTATTGACAAATAACATCAACAGCTCAAATTCCTTTGTTGAAAGCTCTATCTGCATATCTTTGGCAAACACCATGCGCTGCTGTTCATCAATCTCATAGCCATCCACCTCAATACGCATGCCTTCATCCCGGTATGTGCGCCGGATGACATTATTCACCCTGAGTACGAGTTCCTTGGGAGAAAATGGTTTGGTGATATAGTCATCACTTCCCTTTTCTAGACCAATAATACGGTCAAACTCCTTATCTCTTGCGGACATGAAAATCACCGGCACATCAGGATTGTGCGCGCGGACTTCATCAATCAGATCAAATCCCGACTTGTCTTTTAACATGATATCCAGAATCCACAAATGCACATCATCATCGTCAGTATGGGCACTTGCCTCATCAAAAGTCAGATATGAACGCACCTCATATCCTTCTTTTTCAAGATATCTCTTGACCAGTTCATTCAGATCTTTTTCATCTTCAACTATACAAATGACTTTTTTCATAACAAAAACACCTTCATAGTTATGATACACCGTTTGAAAGAAAAAGAAAAACCGCTTTCATCAGCGGTCTTCTTCAGATTATATGCCGTATTTCCTTCTGACGATAGCAGCTACTTTCTCACACTGCTCTTCACAGATCGCATCTGTTTCTGCTTCTGCCATGACACGCACAAGCGGTTCTGTACCACTTGCCCGGACAAGTACGCGTCCATTACCGGAAAGTTCTTCATCCACTTCCACAATTGCCGCAAGCACTTCTTCATCCTGCATAGCCGCATCACGGTCACTCACTTTGACATTGACCAATAACTGTGGATAGATCTTCAGACCTTCACAAAGTTCCGTGATCGACTTTCCTGTTTCCTTCATGATGCGCAGAATAGCAAGCGCTGTCACAAGGCCGTCACCTGTTGTCTCATGATGGGAGAAGATGATATGACCAGACTGTTCACCACCGACAATATAGCCGTTTTTGATCATACAGTCATAGACATACTTGTCACCAACATCTGTCTTGGCAACATTGATACCTTCTCTTTCCATTGCCTTCCAAAGGCCGAGGTTTGCCATGACCGTTGTGACAATTGTATTTCCTTCAAGTAACCCCTTTTCTTTGTAGTATCTGCCACAGATATACAACATGAAGTCACCATTAACGAGTTCTCCATCCGGTCGTACAAGAATCTGTCTGTCCGCATCACCATCAAAGGTAAGACCAATATCAAAGTTTCCTTCCTTCATCTTTTCCTGGAAAGCTTCCGGGTGGGTGGAACCACACTTGTTATTGATGTTTGTTCCATCTGGTGTGTTATTGAACACTGTACACTGTGCCCCAAGTCTTGTCAGAACCTTCTCAGCTGTGAATGTAGAAGAACCATTTGCACAATCCATCGCAACCTTCAAACCGGTCAGATCCGTTGAAAATTCCTTACAGATATGATCCATATAGTGGTCAATACCTTCCGGATAGGAAACAACCCTGCCGATTGCTGCTTCTGTCGCAAATGGGATTTCCTCTTTGCCATCGATATAATTTTCAATTAATTCTTCTACTTCTCCCTGCAGCTTGATGCCTTCCTTGGAAAACACCTTGATGCCGTTATCATAGAAAGGATTGTGGGAAGCGCTGATCATCGCACCTACCGCAAAGTCCTCATGTACGGTGAGGTAGCAGATCATCGGGGTTGGACAATAGCCGGCAAGGTAGGCATCACAGCCTTCACTTGTAATACCAGCCGCCAGAGCAGCTTCCAGCATATCACTGGAAAGTCTTGTATCCTTTCCGATGATAATCTTCTTCTTTCCTTCCCGGCTGTAATACCATCCAAGATATCTGCCGACGACAAATGCCCGCTCTGCTGTGAGCACTTCATTTGCCTTTCCTCTGATTCCATCTGTTCCAAAATATTTACCCATTGGTTTCTCCTCCTGTTGTTTCACCAATAATATTCAACTGATATTCCGTTTCATCCAGTTCATAACGCACAAGACCATCTGTTGGCTGTTCCACCTGCAGTGCAAATACGGATGAACCTGGTTGTGCATTCTGCATATCAATATAAACGGTAATATCATCTGCTGTTATATCTTTGATATTGTTCTCTGTTCCATACACTGTCACGGAAGTCGTCGTCTTGTTTTCAGCCTGGGTTGCCCGGTAGTTATTCGTATTGTTACGATAGGTAATCGGTACATCACTGATCGTGCGGCTTGTTCTTTCACCAAGCCTTACACTGAGGGTTACCTGGCTGACACTGGAAGAAGAGACACCCGCCGGCAATGTGACTGGTCTCAGAATTGTAGAATCTTTTGTAATACTGGACGCATCCAGGGTGACCGTCACATATTCAATGGACGAAAGAATATCTTCTGGTCCATAGAGTGTTGCACTCTCCTGATCCATGGAGATGGATTCTATTGCCTGGTCTTCTGCCATTTCACCTGTCACTTCCACATGAATTGCCACCATTTTACTTGGTGAAGATACCGGCACTTTGACATGAACGGTATCCGGTATGATGGTCGCATCGACCACCTGTCCATTGGCGTCATAGGCAACTAGACCTGCATCCTGTTCAAAATCAGAGGTCTGACCACTCACATCGATCAGTGCCTTGACAAAGGCAATACTGTCAAGCTTGTCGCTGGAAGCACGGACATTGATGCGGCTGTATTCAAATTCCGGCATACCGACAGAATAAATATCTTCCATTTCATCCTGGTTGACAAGGTCATAGGAAAGATCAAACTGCCGGGTTGTCTTTTCCTTCAATGTCACTGTCACATTGCTTGGATCAATCTTGATATCCACATTGTTGCCATAGCCATCTGCGGTAAGGCGCACATTATGCGTACCTTCGGTAAGACCTTCAAGATCCGCAACAATTCTGCCATCCGCATTGGCTGCACTTGTCACACTTGTCGCATCTCCGGTGAATGTCACATCAACACTGTCCGGCATACCGGAGAGTTCAAATGTTTCATCATTGTACAATACGGTTACCGGCACACCAGAAGCGGATTTGCTTGAAGTAATACCGGACGATAACTGTAACATAGAACCGGCATTGACGGTCATATACATCAATAAGGCAAGCACAAGTGCTACAACCTTGCTGTAGTGGCGGTTAAACAGAATCTTGTCAATAAAGGAAGAAAACACCATCACCACTTTGAACAAAGCATTTTCAAAGCGGGCATAAGAACGGGCTACCTTTTTGGACTGACGGACAATACTCTCGGCAATTTCTGCCCGATCATGCTTTGTCTTCTTTTTCATGTCCGTCACCTCCTTCCTCGTGCACCTCATCTGTTTTACCAGTTGTCACTTCTACTGGAGAAATACGCACATGACTGCTGCGCTCAGGGTAACTTGGCTTTGGCCGCTCATGTTTATGGTTCTGGGGCAGTTTGATGCGTGAAGCTTCCTTTTCCAGTTCTTCCATCTTCTCGCTTTCCCCGTCATCGGAAGAAGCAAACCACTTCCTTCTTCTGAGCACATTTTCCTTGTTCTTATTTGTATCACGCGGCGCAAAAAGCCTTTCCAGAAAAGAAGTTCCGGTACTCTCTTCCTCTTCTTCCTCAGCCTCACTGCTGAATACCTGCAGCAGATATTCCCGCAATTGTTTTTCATCTACCGTACGGATTTGTCCACCCTCAGTAATCGAAATTCTGCCTGTTTCTTCCGAAACGATGATCGTCACTGCATCTGTGACCTCAGAAATGCCAACCGCTGCTCTGTGGCGGGCACCATAACGGCCTGGCAGGTCCATACTGGTTGGCGGAAAGTATGCACTGGCACAGGCAATCTTTCCATCCTGTATAATCACTGCACCATCATGTAATGGTGTTGTTGTCACAAATATACTCGTCAATAACTCTGCGGTCACATCCGCATTGATGCGGGTACCGCTGGCAACATATTCATCCATGGATTGTGGCGTGCGTTCAATGGAAATGAGAGCTCCCGTCTTGTCTTTGCTCAAAAGCATCATCGCGGTCACAATCTGGTCGACAAGATTTTCCGATTCATCCTTACTCATGGAAATGCGGCTGCCAAAGAGGTTCGTTTTGCCAAGTTTTTCCAGAATCGTACGTATTTCCGGCTGGAAGATAATAATCAGGGCAAGGAAACCCCAGTTGATAAACATGTCCGCAAAATAAGCAAGTGTGCGCAGTCCAAGAAACTTGGAAAGCGCATCAATGATGATGACGAACAATATACCTTTGAAGATCTGACTTGTTTTGGAATTGACCCGGACAAGGCGCAACACATAGTACAATACGAGCCAGACAATAAAAATATCCAGCAGCATCATGGAAATGCTGCGAATGTTCTCAAGTGTCAATGTGAAATTAAATCCTGTCAAATGGGATCGCCCCCTTCAAGTCAATACATGAAAAGTATACCATATGCTTTTTTCAAAAGAGAACCCGGATCAATACCATATAGCATATCGTCCCGGCAAGAATACTGACCAGAGAACTGCGTTTCCATTTCTGTAATACCACCACAAGAAGACAGGAAATGATTTCCGGTATGCCAAAAGGACTTTCCATCAATGTGATATTTCTCAGGCAATACACCACCAGCATGCCCATCACTGCCATGGGCAATACATCCCCAAGATAGACGATCACATATGGCATCTTTCCATCTTTGTTGAACAAGACAAACGGAAGGGCGCGCAGAACAAGTGTCACAATGGCCATCACAGCAATCAGGATGACAGCACTGGTTTCTTCAAACATGTTCACACCTCCTCCTTACAGCCAATAAGACAGAAGTGATGATGATCATCGATGGAATCAGAAAGATATCTGTTCCAAACAACAGCCGGCATAGTACCGTCACCACTACCCCGGTCATTGCCGGAATGTGATTTTCATTTGTCAGCCATTGTTCTGTAAATGTCGAAACAAATAGGGCTGTCATGGCAAAGTCAATGCCACTGCTGTCAAAGGCAAAACTGCCTGCAACAATCCCACCAAGCAATGTGCCAAGTACCCAGTACAACTGATCAAACAGGGAAATGAAAAACCAGTATGCATAGGGGTCTTCCCCTTCAGGATATTCCCCATCACAGACAAGGGAATATGTCTCATCGGTCAAAGCAAAGATAAGATATGGCTTTTCCCATTTTGCTCCACGGTATTTCACCACCATGGCAAGGGCATAGAACAGGTGTCTGGCATTGATGAGAACTGTCATTAATGCGGTAGTGATAACAGAAGCACCCGATGCCAGCAGTGACACCCCGGCATATTGCATGGAACCTGCATAGACAAACAAAGACATGGCAAGGGATAAACCAAGTGAAAAACCTGCATCGTTCATCATGATGCCAAATCCCATGCCAAGCACAATATAACCGGCAAGTACCGGTATCGTTTTCAGAAAAGCTTTCTGTAAAAGTTGTCTATTCATTTTCATCATGTTTCCTATTTTACAAAAAAGTCTGTTACTCGAACAGACTCATAAAACATGATCCAGATGCAAAACGTATTCTGCTTCTTCAAATTCTTTCTTTTTTACATAAACATGCCACTGGCGGATGCCATCTTCGGTCACTTTATATTGGAAATCGAAATGATTTCTCTTCAGGCATTCTGCCACCTTATGGAAGAAATCGTAGTCATCTGTTTCTACAATTTCTCTGTCGAGAAACGTAATCATCTCACATCCATCCCTTTGGCTTCAGATAGTAATCGATCAGATAGTGACCAACGCCGCCTTCTTGACAATCATAGTCGGTGATTGCGTCTGCACATGCCTTTGTGCCATCGGAACCATCTTTGAGGCATACACCCCAGCCACAGTCCACAAGCATCGTATTGTCATTTTCATTATCACCAAAAGCAATGATGTTCTTCATATCAATGCCAACTCCATCCGCAAAGCGCTTGACACCAGAACCTTTATCGATCCCTTTGTGCATGACTTCTACTGTACCCGGGAATGTACCGATAATCTGGAAGTTGTCTCCAAACTTTGCCAGGAATGTTTCCCTGATTTCCTGTTCATATTCCGGTTCTGTTCTGAAGAGCATCTTGAATGCCCTCTTTTCACAAAAACCATCGACATCCCCTGTCTTGTCCACGAAGTCAAAGCCATGGCGTCTGGAAGAGGCGAGAAGTTCTCCCTGGATATACATCGCATTGTGGTTTCCACCACCTTCCGCATTGACAGAAATATGGTACTTGTCAATCAGTGGCATCATATAGTTCAGGATGTCTTTCATTTCCTGTATTGTTAACAGTTCAACCTGCCACATATCTTTATGGAAGCGGTCCAGAACCATACCACCATTCATACCGACCACAAAGTCAAATTCAAAGCCAAGTCCCCAGTCACGTCCCTGTGTTCTCAATTTGTCGCTGATTTCACGGCCCGTCCCAAGTCCAAGCAGAACATCATGTTCATGCAAGACGCGGAAAGCTTCAATTGTCGCCTTGGGAAGTTCTCCGCCTTTGGCAGTCAATGTCATATCAATATCTGCGACTACCGCTTTGATTTCATCTATCATTTTCACACCCTCTTATTCGTAACTGCTTTTTATAATACAACAAAAAAAAGGTGGAAAACCACCCTTATTTCCAAAGTACATCCGGATAAACACCGAGGTCCTTCATTTCCTGGATACGTGCCACAACAAGCGGCTTATCTTCCTTATATGTCACACCAAACCAGCGGTCATTGGAAGAAAGCATCTTTACCGTGCACTTGTTATTCTGTACAAGTTCACCAACTGCGGTTGGAATAACATGTTCACACTTCATCGGGTTCTCTTTGATTTCCGTATGAATGAAGTTGTCAAAAATTGCCTCGCAATCCTTGAAAACCGCTGGTGTGAAACCCCAGAAATTCATGGACACAAGTGTATCGTCCGCAAGTGGCTTCCATTCCTCACCATCTTTATAAATGGCATGACCATCTTTTCTGGCAATTTCCTTCACCTCTACAATATGGGTGAGATTGCCATTTTCATCCTTTTCACAGATACCTCTTGTGACAGTTCCATGATCCGTCAATGTGTTCATGCAGGGATAACCAACCATTGCATAGTGACCATCACTGACTTCCGTTGTCAAAAAGTCATAAATAACCTTATACGCATCTTTGCCATAGAAGTCATCCGCATTAATGATCGCAAAAGGTTCATGGACAATATTACGGCAGGCAAGCAGTGCATGGGTTGTACCCCATGGTTTTTCACGGCCTTCAGGAACAGTAATATCTGCCGGAATATCAGACATATCCTGGTAGGCAAATTCCACTTCCATATGTGGTTCAATCTTATCTGTCAGTGCCTTGCGGAAAGCAGCTTCATGTTCTTTGCGGATAATCAGAACAACCTTCCCAAAACCTGCTTCTTTAGCATCATAAATAGAGAATTCAATAATCGGTTCACCATGACTGCCGACACCATCAATCTGTTTCATTCCCCCATAGCGGCTGCCCATTCCTGCCGCCAGAATTACTAGAGTTGGTTTATTCATCTCCTAAAACCTCCATATACTTATTCATTGTAACATTCAAACTGTAGTTTTTCCCAATTTGTCATACAATATGTGCACAACAAGGAGGATCAACCATGAAACAAATCATTCTTGCAAGCCAGTCTCCAAGAAGAAAAGAACTGCTTGAAAAGTGCGGCTATCCCTTTATTACAGAGCCGGCTGATATCGATGAAACACTCAATCCATCACTTTCTTTGCAAGGAGCCATCAAAGATCTTGCGGCAAGGAAAGCAGAGCATATCTTTGAAAAACACCCGGATGCCATTGTCATTGGCAGCGACACGATTGTCACAATCGATGATGAAGTGCTCGGCAAACCAAAAGATGATGCACATGCGTTTACGATGTTACGAAAACTGCAGGGAAGAACACATGAAGTCATCACCGGAATTGCCATCTTCAGTAATGAAGAAAAATGGACAGATGTTTCCATTTCCAAAGTGACATTTTCCCCAATGAGCGATGAAGAAATCAAAACCTATATAGCCACAAAGGAATGCAATGACAAAGCAGGTGCTTATGCCATCCAGGGATATGGGGGAAGATATATCACCCATATTGAAGGTGACTATTACAGCATCATGGGACTGCCACTAAGCAAAGTTTATGGACAACTGAAAAAAGAATACGCTGTTTCTGACACAGAAAAATAAACTTTCAAAACATACTCCCTATACTGAAAGCAGAGGTACGAAGACAAATCACAATGCATAACCTCATAGACAGGAGAAAGTCATATGTGTACATATATGGCAAGGTAAAGATAAGTTCATTATTGTTGTAGATTTGGAGTCAATATACACACAAGACAAATGAGAATTCACTACCAGCCGTAAACTATGAAACAAAAGGAGATCTGAATATGGCAAAGTATATCAAATATTATGGCATCTCAATTCTGATGATTCTTATTCTGTTTTCATTTTCCATGAGTGAGTTAGAAAAATATAACGCTCTTGGTCTATCTGTAGCCGTCGGTTTCATTTTTGTAATGATACAGAATATGATCATCATCAGCCTGCTGCTAAAGAAATAGTAGTACACATATCCCTGACTAAGAACGTGAGAAAACAGAAAGGCAGTCATTGTCCTATGTGACAACGACTGCCATTTTTACGATTCAAAACGTTTCAGCACATCATTCCATCGTGACATGTTTCTTTGACTTTTCTTCAGGATGAATATTATTTCTTCTTTTCCCTGTCATATTATTCACTTTAACACGGAATACAGTCGTCACCTTCATCATATCTGTATTGAACTGGAACTCCTCAGAATGATAGTGGCGCATCAACTTCATCAATGCATCAAACTTATCTTCATCTTTCACGAATTCAACAATACCATGCCCAATGACACTGGCATAGCCCATCGTGCATGACATTCTCTCTTCATAGAGAATAATGTTGTGTTCACAATCCATTTCAAATGTCACCTTGTTATTCTTTGTAAGAAGGTCAAGCTTCGTACCATCATTTGCACTATGAAAGTACAGGTACAACTGACCATCTTCGACATCTGTACCAAAGTTTAAAGGTACAATGTACGGGAATTCACCATCATTCATTGCAAGGCGGCAAGTGTCGCATTTGGCAATGATCTTCATCATTTCATCAAATTCTGTAATCTCTCTGTCTTTTCTTCTCATCAATAATCACCTCAAAAAGAATAGTAACAGAAAAGAGTTGTAACAAAGTGACATTTTGCTGAGGGGGAAAACAAAAAAAAGGAAGACATTGTCTTCCTTTTACCCGGCAGCGTGCTTGTTTTGCCGTCAGGCTATCTTCGCCGCTGGAGTGCTTAACTTCTGTGTTCGGGA